>CAZPTG010000114.1:0-7253 GCA_964589355.1 uncultured Spirochaetaceae bacterium | reverse complement strand
CCATAAAATATTTAACTCATCTATCTCTTTTGGTGTACACCAAGCAATAGCATAAGCAGATGAATATTTAATAATAGTATCATATGCAATTAATAATTTATCTCTTTTAAGTTTTTTAGAATCATTTAATATTTCAAAAGGAAAATCGTCATTTAGTATACAAGCTCCAGCACAAACAGGACCAGCTAAAGGTCCTCTTCCAGCTTCATCAAATCCTATTATTATTTTATTTGATAAATCGTTAATTGTTTGATCAATATTAAATAAGTAATTGCTCATGTTTTTCCCTTTTTTTTTGATAAATATATAATATCATATTTTTTTAATTGATAAAAATGATAAAGTGTGAAAACTTAATACTATTCATTAAAAAATTAAATATATGTATTTATTTAATATAGATATACTAATAAAAATATATAAAAATCATATTATTTTTTAACTATTATATTTTATATATTATGATTGGATTCTTTGTTTGATAATTTTTTGAATTTTGATTAAAATAATGTTATTATTTATGAAATATAATTAAAAGTTGGTGCAATATTGTTTTTAAAGAGTCTTGAATTATTTGGATTTAAATCATTTGCTGATAGAACTGTGTTTGATTTTTCTGATGGAATAACAAGTTTATTAGGTCCAAATGGTTGTGGAAAAAGTAACATTGTTGATGCAATTAAATGGGTTTTAGGAGAACAATCAACTAAAACATTAAGAGCTGGTAAGATGGAAGATGTTATCTTTAATGGTTCTGGAAACAGAAATCAAATGCAGATGGCTGAAGTAATATTAGTTATTAACAATGAAGAGAGACATTTAAATTTTGATGCAAATGAAATTGAGATAAAAAGAAGAGTTTACCGCTCTGGAGATAGTGAGTATTATTTAAATAAAAACAGATCTCTATTAAAAAATATCAAAGAATTATTTTTTGATACTGGTGTTGGTAAAACAGCTTATTCTATATTAGAACAAGGTAAAATAGATCAGATATTATCAACAAGGCCAGAAGATCGAAGATATATTTTTGAAGAAGCTGCTGGAATTTCAAGGTTTAAGATACAAGGAAAAGAAGCAGAGAGAAAAATAGTAAGAACTGAAGAGAATATTGCTCAAGTAGATACTATTTTAAATGAAGTAAAAAGATCATATGATTCAAAAAAAGCACAAGCTTCAAAATGTAATAAATATAATAATTTAAACAAAGAGAAATTTAATTTAGAAGTTGAAGTTCAATTATCTACTATCAAATCATATATGATGTTAAAAGATAGTAAAAATGATAGATTAAAAATATTAGATGAAGAAATAAACAAATATAGTGTTTCTTTAAGTGATTTAGATACACAAATTACTGATAAACAAGATGAATTAAAATCTAAAACTACTAAAAGAATTGAGGTTCAAACAGAATTAAAAAGATTAGAAGAAGAACATAAAGGTAAAACTGATTTTATTGAATTATTAAATAGATATTATAAAGAAGCTTTATTAAACCAACAAGCTTCTTTTGACAAGTCTAAAGCTTTAGAACAAAAATTAAATGTAAATGAAACTGAAATTAAAGATAATTATCAAAAAATTGAAAAATATAAGTTAGAAGCAATTGAAATCGAAGAAGATATTAATAAATTGAATAAATCATATGATAGTACTAAATCTTTAATAATGAAACAGGCTAATGAAATAAATGAATTAGAGAGTAATATCAATATAAAAGAAGATGATTATGAAATTTTATCTACACAATTAAATGATATAGCAGAAGCTATAGTTGTTGAATTAGATTCTAAGTTAAGAGCTAGTGGCTATAATATAAAAAAAAGATCTGAGGTAAAAAATAAAATTGATGATAAAGTTTCTCATATTATTTCAATAATTACAAAGCAAAAAGATATGATGGAAAAATTATCTAATTTAGATAGCATGAGTATTTCAGAGCAAGTATTAAAAAATAATGAATCAAATATTTCTTATTTATTAGAGCTACAACGTCTTATAAAAGAATATGATTTAGTAATTCCAACTTTTATTGATGATTTTATCAAAGAGGATGGAGTTGTTTCAAAAAAGCATAAATTAGATAAAGAGATTCTTGAAAATAGAAAAAAAGTAAATAATTTTAAAAATCAAATTAACTATTTAAGAGATAGTAATGAAAAATTAAATAATCAGTGTTTAGAATATAAAGATAGTATTAATGAATTAAAATTAATGTTAGAAAAAGTTAATGGAAATATTGATAATAAAAAAGTTGAAATTAATTCTATAAAAAGATCAAATAATGAATTAAAACTTGAATATAATGATAGATTAATTGAAGCAAAAAGTGCATCTCAAAAAGCTCAAAATCATCAAGATACAATAAAAACAACTGAGCAAGAGATGGAAGTTATTGCTCAAAAAGGTTTAGAATTAGCACAATCTTTAGAAGAGTTGATAGATATAATTGAAACAAAATCAGAAGAAATATCTATGAAACAAAATCAAAAGAATTCTTCTTTTGATAATCTAAATAAATTGAGACGAGAAAAAGATCAATCAGAATTACAAATACAATCGATTGATGAAATGGTAGATCAAATTCACAACAACTTTTTTGAAACATATTCTAGGAGTTTAGTAGAATTTGAAGATAGATTAAATCAACAATTAGAAGATCCCAAAATTTTAAGAAATCAATTAGAAGAGATAAAAAAAGATATTTCAAAATTAGGTTCTATCAATCAAATGGCTCAAGATGAATTTGAAGAAGCTAAACAACAATATGATTTCTTAACATCGCAAATTAATGATTTATTAAATGCAAAAACAGATTTAGAGAATGTAGTTTCTAAAATAAAATATGAAAGTGAAGAGAGATTTTTATATACATATAAAAAAGTATCAGAGAATTTTCAGTTAATGTTTCGACGATTATTTGGTGGAGGCAGAGCTGAATTAAAATTGAGTGATAGTGAAAATGTATTAGAAAGTGGTATTGAAATATTAGCTCAACCACCAGGAAAGAAATTAACAAATCTTTCTCTTTTAAGTGGTGGGGAGCGATCAATGACTGCAGTAGGTCTTTTGTTTGCAACTTATCAAGTAAAGCCTAGTCCTTTTTGTATATTAGATGAAATTGATGCGGCTCTTGATGATAGGAATATTGGTTTCTTTTTATCTGTATTAGACGAATTTTCAAAGGATAGCCAGTTTATTATTATTACCCATAATAAACATACAGTTACAGGTAGTAAAACCTTATTAGGTGTAACACAAATTGAAGCAGGTGTTTCAACTACGGTAAGCTATAAAATTGGGGTAGAAAAAGGATCTCCTGTTATACTAAGTAAAGACAATAAAGAAGTTGATGTTTAACTTCTTTGCCTTGACATTTTGACTTTTATTAAGGTATAAGTAGCATTGAAATCCAAAAAAATATGAGTATGATATGTTTGAATCAATAAGTGAAAAATTTTCTTCAATTATGCGAGATATTTCAGGTAAAAGTAAGATATCTGAAAAGAATATTGAAGAAGCAGTAGAGCAAATTAAGATAGCATTGTTAGATGCTGATGTTAATTTAAGAGTTGTAAGACGTTTTATTAATGGAACTAGAGAAGAAGCTCTAGGGGAAAAAGTTTTAAAAGCTGTTAATCCTGGACAAATGTTTACAAAAATTGTAAATGATAGGATGGTTAAGCTTTTAAGTGATGAAGATAATCAAGAACTTCAACTAAAAGGTCCTGATACAACAACTACAATCCTTATGATGGGACTTCAAGGTAGTGGTAAAACAACAACAAGTGCAAAGTTAGCTTTGAGTTTAAAAAAGAAAGGTAGAAGACCAATGTTAGTCGCATCAGACTTGGTTAGACCTGCTGCTATTGATCAATTACAAGTATTAGGTGAAAGCGTTGATGTTCCTGTTTTTACTATTGAAGGATGCAAAGATCCTGTAAAAGTAGCTAAAAAAGGTTTAGCTTTTGCAAAGAAAAATCAATTTGATGTTTTAATTGTTGATACATCAGGTAGAATGCACCTAGATGAAATATTGATGGCTGAAATTCAAAATATATCTAAAGCGATTAATCCAGATGAAACATTATTTGTTGCAGATGCAATGACAGGACAAAATGCTGTTACAATTGCAAAAGAATTTGAGCAAAAAGTTGGGATTTCAGGTGTTGTTTTATCTAAATTTGATTCAGATACAAGAGGTGGTGCCGCACTTTCTCTAAGAAGTGTTGTTGGTAAACCTATTAAATATATTGGTAGCGGTGAAAAGATGGAAGACTTAGATCCGTTTTACCCAGATAGAATTGCCTCTAGAATTTTAGGTATGGGTGATGTTGTTTCTTTAGTAGAAAAGGCTCAAGAAACAATTGATCAAGATGATGCTCTAAAATTACAAGAGAAGATGAAAAAAAATACTTTCGATCTTCAAGATTATTTAGATCAATTAGGGCAAATGGATAAAATGGGATCTATGGATAAACTCTTAGAAATGATTCCTGGTGCAGCAGGTCAAGTATCTGCTGACGATATTCCTGTAGAAGAATTAAAAAGAGAGAGAGCAATAATTTTATCAATGACGCCACAAGAGAGATCTAATTATAGACTAATTGGTCCAACAAGACGTAAAAGAATTGCAAAAGGTAGTGGTGTAAGTGTTGCTCAAGTAAATCGACTTATTAAAAAGTTTGAAAAAATGAAAAATACAATGAAAAAGTTAACTAAAAATAAGAAATATCAAAAAATGTTACAAAAACAAATGGGATATTAAACAAAATATAGTTTAAATTAAGATTAATCAGTATTTTGTCTTGATTTTATGCTAATAAAAATATAGTATCCTTTATTTGTGAAAGGATACGGATAATTCTGTTTTTTTGATAAAAAAAAGCAATTATTATCCTTTTAAGTGTGAATATTTATTTAAACCATAATTTATGATTTAAATATAACTCATATAGAAGCTAATAGAAATTCGAGTAGGAGGAATTATCGTGAGCACAAGCATGAGACTTAAGCGTTTTGGTTCCAAAAAAAGACCTTATTATAGGATTGTAGTAATGGACACAAAAGCTGCAAACAAGAGTAGAACTCTAGCAGAAGTTGGCCAGTACCATCCTGTTGAAGACAAAGAAGATCAAGTTGTTCTTAATGTTGAAGAGGTAAAAGATTGGTTACTAAAAGGTGCACAACCTAGTGCAACTGTACGCTCATTGTTGAATAAACAAGGTGTACAAATTTCTAGAACTAGTCAGGAATAAGAGGATTAGTTGTGGAAAAAGATCTTGTTGAATACATTGTAAAGTCACTTGTTGATTTACCTAATGATGTAGCTGTGAATGTTATAGAAGGTGAAAAATCTACTATATTGGAACTCAAAGTTGCAACTGAGGATATTGGCAAAGTGATCGGTAAGCAAGGCCGCATTGCAAAAGCAATTAGAACCATCCTAAGTGCTACAGCAACAAAAAGCGGTAAGCGTGCTGTTTTGGAGATTTTGGATTAAAATATGGATAAACTCGCAACGGCTATCATCCAGACCTCATATGGTCTAAAGGGTGAGGTGAAGGTCCGCCCATTCAACGATGATTGCTCTTACTTAAAAAAAATTAAGCAAGGAATTATCCTCTTGAAGGATGGCCGCGAGCTACGATATGAAATTGAAGGATTTCGTAAGAGTGGTGGACAAGCATACATGAAATTTCGTGGGATAGATGACCCTGAAACTGCTAAGAAACTTGCAGGTGCTACACTTTTTGTTCCAAAAAGTGAGGCTGCTCCTCTTAAGAAAGGTGAATATTACATTGCTGATCTCATAGGTTGCACACTTATGTATGATGGCAATCCAATGGCTACGGTAGTAGGTTATTATGACGGACCTCAAGCAATTTTACTTGAAGTAAAAGATGGTGAGAAAAAAACATTTATTGTTCCTTTATTAGATCAATATGTTAAAGAGGTTTCAATTAAAAATAAGACTATCGAATTGTTGGCGCAATGGTTATTGGCATGAACATAGATGTAATAACACTGTTTCCTGAGATTGTTCAAGGTTTCTTTTCGAACTCAATCATGAAGAGAGCTGTTGAAAATGGCTTTGTTAGATATAATATGATTGATTTTCGTAACTTTGCTTTTGATAAGCATCATACATGTGATGATTCTCCATATGGAGGAGGCGCAGGAATGGTGCTTAAGCCAAAGCCGCTGTGCAAAGCGCTTGAGAGCATCAAAGCAAAAGAAAAGCGGGTTATATATGCTTCTCCGTCCGGGAAAAAACTTACTCAAGATTTATCATATGAATTGAGTAAGGAAGAAAACTTAGTTTTCATTTGTGGACATTATGAAGGTGTTGACCAACGGGTAATTGACCTGTATGTGGATGACGAGATTAGTATTGGTGATTATGTAATATCGAGTGGAGAAATTTCTTCATTAGTTATTATAGATTCAGTTTATCGTTTGATAAATGGTGTTATAAATCATGAATCACTTGAAGAAGAAAGTTTTAGTGATGGTTTATTAGAATATCCCCAATACACAAGGCCAAGTGTTTATAAAGGTTTAGAAGTTCCACCAGTATTATTAAGTGGAAATCATAAAAAAATTAAGCAATGGCGCTTGGAAAAAAGGTTAGAAAAAACGAAAAATTTTCAACCTGAGCTTCTAGAAGAGAAATCGTTAGATTTAGATTCTAGAAAGACTTTAGAAGAACTCAGAAACAGAGCAAAGAGGACCTAAAAATGGATTTAATTAAAGCAATTGAAGCAGAGCAAATGAAAGAAAACGCTGAAAATTTCAACGTTGGTGATACTGTAAAAGTATTTTTTAAGATTATTGAAGGCGCTACAGAACGTATCCAGGTATTTGAAGGCTTGGTTATCGCAAAGAATAACAGTGGTATTAGTAGATCATTTGTTGTTCGTAAAATCTCCTACGGTGTAGGTGTTGAAAGAATCTTCCCTTTACATTCACCACGTATTGAAAAAATAACTGTTTCACGTCGTGGACGTGTTAGAAGAGCTAAACTATACTATATCAGAGATAGAGTTGGTAAAGCTGCAAAAGTTAAAGAACTTATTGTTCGTAAAAACAAATAGTTTTTTTCATTTATCTAAAGAGATATACAAGGATGACCTTAAAAGTCATCCTTTTTTTTTATTTTAATCTTTTTTTGTTGCTATTAATCATATTTTTAGGTATTTTTTTAGATAGGAGATATTTATGGAAAATTCAATACAACCCAGTTTTGA
>CAZPTG010000113.1:0-7387 GCA_964589355.1 uncultured Spirochaetaceae bacterium | reverse complement strand
ATTCACCTAGAACATGGCTCACTATTTTCAGTAAAACCTATTTACAAATTTCTAACTTATTTAGCAGGTCCAACTACAAATTTTATCCTTACAATTCTACTTTGTACAGCACTCTTTTACACTCCCCATAAAGCTCTTTCAATTGAACCAATAGTTTCACCTATTGATGAATATCCAACACTTTTTAATAATCAAAATAGTTTAGCAAGTGATTTTGGATTACAAAAATATGATAAAATTCTTGAAATAAATAATACTGAAATATCTGATTGGTCTGAATTTAAGATGGAATTAGAAGCTTTAAATTCAAAAGAAATAACTTTATTAGTTCAAAGAAATGATAAACTCTATAATTTAATAATTGAAGGAGAAGAAACTTCTAACAATAATTATAGATATGGATTAACGTATTTAATTGAGAATAAGATATCATTAGTAAGGTTATTTTCCCCAGAATACAAAGCAGGTCTTAGAAAAGGTGATCAAATTTTAGAAATTAATGATACAGAAGTTAATAATAATTTAGATATATTATCTGCCTTTAAAAATATAAATTCAAATCAAATAAATTTAAAAGTTAAACAAAATAATGAAATAATAAATGTAAGTTATTCACCTCAATTAAATAGAGATAAGACCATAAAAAACAATTTTTCACTCTCTGCACCAACAAAAACAATAAATGGGTTAACTTTAAATAATTCATTTAAAAACGGTTATTTTATGGCAATTAGATTATTTAATGATACTATAAATAGCATTAAGAATCTACTAAGCAGAAACACAAATAACATTAGAACAGTTTTAACAGGACCGATGAGAGCGTCTCTTATGATTGGTAATATAACAGTATTAGGTTTTGAAAATAATTTTGCAAGTGGACTTAGAGCTTTTTTATACCTTTTATCAATAGTTTCAATATCGCTTACTATAGCAAATTTGCTTCCTATTCCGGCATTTGATGGAGGTCAAATGCTTATAGCCTTATTAGAGACAATAACAAAAAAGCAAATTTCACCTAAACATTATTGGATATCTCAAATTATTGGACTTATTTGTGTAATAATCTTATTTTCTATAATGTATTTTGTGGACATTCGATATTTTTTAAATTTTTAACAATTTTTTTTTAAAATTTTATTATTGTTTGATTACCACAAATTTATATTTTTGGGGTTTTTTTCAACAAAAACAAATAATTGACCCTTTTTAAAACTAATAACCACTACTATCCTTAAATAGTAAGGAGGCTACTTATGGGAATACCACATAAAGCAGCAAGAACAGCAATTAGTGCTGGATTAGATATAGCTATTAATCATGCTAGAAAAAATGAAGAGCAAGGAATCCAAGATATAGCTAATTTAATGAATAAATATTTCAAACCAACTGAAAAAGATAAACAATTATCAGGTAGTAATGCTTTTGAACATATGGCTAAATACACAAGTGATAAAAATTCAAAATGGATGAGATATGCAAAAAAATTAATTGAAAATGTTGATCCAAAAATTGTTAAAACATTAATGCTTAATTTGGGATATGAAGCTGGGTATAAAGGCCTAAATACAGTTAGAGAAACTAGTGATAAATATGATTGTAATGTTCCATGGACAATTCTTTTTGACCCTACTAGTGCTTGTAATATGCATTGTAAAGGTTGTTGGTCTGGTGAATATGGGCCAAAACACAATTTATCTTTTGATGATATGGATTCAATTGTTAACCAAGGTAAAGCTCTTGGTACACATATGTATTTATTAACTGGAGGAGAGCCTTTAGTTAGAAAATCTGATATTGTTAAATTAGCAAAAAAGCATAATGATTGTGTTTTTCATTGTTTTACTAATGGGACACTCGTTGATGAACAATTTTGCAAAGATATGCTTAGTTGCAAAAACATAATCTTAGCTATTTCATTAGAAGGTTTCAAAGAACAAAATGACTTTAGAAGAGGCGAGGGATGTTTTGATAAGGTTATGGAAGCAATGGATTTATTAAAAAAATACAGACTACCTTTTGGAACTTCAGTTTGTTGGACATCAAAAAATTGTGAAACAGTAATTAGTGATGAGTTTTTACAATTATTAGTCGATAAGGGTTGTTTATGGGCATGGTATTTCCACTTTATGCCTGTTGGACAATTTACCACAAATGAATTGATTCCAACTCCTCAACAAAGAGAATATATGCTAAAAACATTGCGAGCAAAAAGAAAAGAAAATAATGAACATTTAATAGTTATGCTAGATTTTCAAAATGATGGTGAATATGTTGGTGGATGTATTGCGGGGGGTAAACATTTTCTTCATATTAATCCAAACGGTGATGTAGAGCCTTGTGTATTTATACACTATTCAACTGCAAACATCCATAATGAAACATTATTAGAAGCACTACAGCAACCATTATTTATGCAGTATAGAAAAAATCAACCTTTCAATAAAAATATGTTCAAACCTTGTCCAATGCTTGAAAATCCATCATTTTTACCTAATATGGTAAAAGAATCAGCTTCAAAATCAACCGATTTAGAAGCTCCTGAAGAAGCAACACATCTAGTTTCAAAAACACTAGAATATTCAAAAGAATGGAGTTCTGTAGCAGATAGATTATGGGATGAAAGACTAAAAGAAAAAAAACAAGCTTAAAATATTAAAATCACACTTAATTTTTTGCATCCATTTTAAATTTATATTAAAATGGGTGCTTTTTATTTATTAGCACTAAAATCTCTAGATAGTTCTTCAAAACGTACTATATTTGTGTGGAAGCCAAGATCTAGTTTACCAGTTTCACCATTTCTGTTTTTAGCAACTAAAACTTCCGTTTTCTGGATTAAAGCTTCTTCCGCATTATTTCTATGTAATAAAATTACAACATCAGCATCTTGCTCAATAGAACCGGACTCTCTCAAATCAGATAATCTAGGCAATTGACCATCTGTTTGACGACCAACTTGAGACAATACAATAATTGGAATATTTAACTCACGAGTTAATTGTTTCAAAGTTCTTGATATATTAGCAATTTGTTCATGACGAGGAACAGAATTATCTGTATTTTGAATTAAACCTATATAGTCAATAAAAAGAAGTTGGATATCATCTTCTCTTTTCATTTTTCTAGCTTGAGTTCTAATATCATTTAATTGCATATTAGGAGTATCTTGAATAAAAAATTTTTGCTTAGCTAAACTTTCACATGCATCAAAGATTTGTGCTAATTCATCTTCTGTTAACAATCCATTTCTAATATTAGAAAAATTTACTCTAGAAATTCCTGTCAAAGCTCTTTCTAGAAGATCTGTAGCTTTCATTTCTAAAGATAAAAACCCAATTCTATAATTGTGAATTAATAACATATTTAAAGCAACAGTAAGGGCAAAAGCAGTTTTACCAATTGAAGGTCGAGCTCCAATAATTACGTAATCTTGCTCTTTAAAGCCTCCTGACAATCTTTTATCAAGATCATTGAAGCCAGTACTAAATCCTATAAAACTATCTTCTTTAGTTCGATCTTCAATATTTCCAATAGTTTGAATCAAAATTTGAGAAGCATTAGCATACTCGCCAGCAACATTACCCATTGTAGCTAAATTAGATAATAGACTTTCCCCTTTATCTATAGCCGTAGAAATATCTTGTGTTAAATCATATGCATTATCTTTTAAATTTGTAGTAATTGTAATTAATCGTCTACGCATTGATAATTTTTTTATCATATTTGCATAGATAATAGCATTTGCAGATGAAGGCGCATCATTAGTTAGACTTGAAATGTAGGATACGCCACCACACAATTCAAGTTTATTTTTTTTATTTAAACCATCAACTAATGTAATAATATCAATTTTACTATTACCATTTTCATTTAAATAATCAAGCATCGTCTGAAATAATTCTCTATGCCCATTTTTATAAAAATCTTTAGCCTCAAGTATGGAAGACAATTCATTTAAAATCGAATTATCTAATAATATTGAACCTAATATAGCCTTTTCGGCTGCTTCATCACTAGGCAAAATGCGGGTATTATTTTCAAACGATGCCATTAATTGTATAACTCCTATTATTCAGTTACAGGAGCTTCTTCTACGTTATTTGCTTCACTTGCTGCTTCAGCTTCAGCTTTTTCAGCTTTTTCAGCTGCTTTTGCTGCCTCTGCTGCTGCTCTTTTTTCTTCAGCTTTACGTTTATTAACTTGAGCTTCACTTTCTACAACAATCTTAATTGTAGCGAAATCTTTTTCATATAAATGTATACGAACAGTATATTCACCAACCATTTTGATCATATGTGAAGAAATTTCAATTTTCTTTCTTTCAATTTCAATTCCTTCTTTTGCTAAAGCTTCTTGAACCATTAAAGAAGTTACACTACCAAATAATTTACCAGAATCACCAGCAGAAACAATTAAATTTAAAGTTAATTCATCTAATTTTTCTTTTAAACTTTGAGAATCTTTTCTCTTTTGAGCTTTTCTTTCTTCAATAGCTTTTGCACGACTATTTACGATAGCCAAATTTGTTTTATTATATGCTACTGCATATCCTTGTGGTAATAGATAGTTACGTGCATATCCATCTTTTACTACTACTACATCACCCTCTTCACCGAGGTTTATTACATCCTGATTAAGAATAATCTTCATATTGAAAACTCCTTCTCTCTTACTTTCTATATGTAAACCATGTCTCAGTTAAACCAAATATTGGCAAACCGATGACAGCAACTATGTTCAAACCTTGAAATAGTATTATTAAAAATAATGTCATTCCAAAAACTCTTGCAGCTCTTGTATGGTTCCCTTTTGCTCGTCTTATATATAATATTATTGATAACCCTTGTATTGCAAATAGTAATGCAAGAAATAATACTAAATTTAACACTATTATAGAAATACTTAATGGATAATCCACAAACACTCCTAATAATAATAATACAAGACTTGCTAAAAAAATCCACATAAACATTTCGGGTAATTTCCAGTTTTTAACTTTATCATCAAATCTCTCATCTCCAATATATGAAGGTGTAGAAATTGCAAAAAAAGCATTAAAACCAAAGCAGCCTGCTCCTAATGGAAATAACATTGAAAAGACAACAGTTCTCAAAGTTGAAAATAACTCTTGAGTTGGAACTCCTAATAACAAAGAAGTCTGTTGAGCTTCTTGATTTAAGACAGCATTCAGTGCGTCAACTATAGCTTTATCAACTGCTAAAGCCATCTCTGAATCTGTTTTAAACCATAATCCTATTATTACCATTACAAAGGCAACAACCACTGAGCTTGCTATATACCTTACTAACAATCGATAACCGTCTAATAAGACCCAAACAAATGAACATCCTATCAATACTACCGGTAAGAACAAACCAATCGAGAGTATTCCTAAAACTGTTTTATCAGATAATTGATTTCTCAAAGGAACCAATTCCATTAAAAAGACAAATACTAAAAGTATTACTAATGCCGATAAAGTTTTATCTCTCTCTTTACTTCGAAAATAATAATAAAGCAAAGGTAAAACCAACAAGAAAGAAGTGAACCCAACTATATAAAAAATTGCGCTCATTAATGTTGCAATGTAAATTGAGTTATTTCTTCTATCGATTAATACCATAAAATTCCTTTATTTCTTTTCGAAAGGTAAATATCCTAGAATACGTGCCTTTTTAATTTCTGCAGTAACAGCTCTTTGGTGTTTAGCACAGTTACCTGTAATACGTGCAGGAAGAATTTTACCTCTTTCTGTTATATATCTTTTTAACTGATCAGGATTTTTGTAATCAGGTGCATTTTTATTAGCACAGAATCTACAAACCTTTTTCCTAAAACCGCCGCGTCTTGCACCACCTTTTCTTGGTGATCTGTCTTTCTTTTCGCCTTTAGCGTCATTATTTTCGCGCATTATTCGTTTCTCCTAAAATCTTAAAATGGGATGTCATCAGCAAAATCTTCAGGACCATTATCATTTGGTAAATCATTTGATTTTCCATAAGAATTATTTTGAGTATTAGCATTGTTTTGATAATTGTTATTAGGATTACCTGTATTACCAAATTGTTGATTGTTATTATAATTCTGATTAGATCTATTATTTTGATTTTGATTTTGATTACCATTATTTACATAAGTTTGCCTATTTTGGTTGTTAGAATTTCCACTACCAAGCAAACTCAATGAATTAACTATGACTACAACTTTACTTCTTTTTTGACCATTAGTTTCCCAAGTTTGTTGATCTAACGAACCTTGTACTGAAACCTGTTGCCCTTTTGTTAAATATTGGCTCACACCTTCAGCGGCTTTACCAAAATATGTACATTCAAAAAAGCTTACTTCATCACCCCAAGAACCATCTTGAGCTTTCCTTCTGCGATTAACTGCAAGTGAAAAAGAACAAATTGCAAAACCTGAATTTGTATAACGCATTTCACAAGGGCGTGTTAATCTTCCAACTAATGCGACAATATTTAAATCAGCAGCCATAAACCATCTCCATACAACAATTATTAATTATTATTTATCTTTCTTAACAAATAAGAATTTTATAATTGAGTTGTTAAGTAAGAAATTCTTTTCGAAAGAAACAATTGTTGAAGGGTCTGCTGCAAATTCAAAGTAATAATAATGACCTTTATCTTGTTTCTTCATTTCATAGGCGAATAACTTTACGCCCAAGTCTTCTTGCTTGGTGATTTCCACACCTGCTGATTCAAACAAAGTAGAAACTTGTTTTAGACCAGCTTGAGTATCTTCTTCGTTTGCTCTGAAGATAACTGTGAACTCATAATTTCTCATGCGTCCTCCTTACGGACTTAAAGATCCACAAATCTGTGGATAAAGAGGCTCCTTTATAAAACTAGTTGCAAATCTTTAGAATTATAAAGCGTGTGTTTAACTATCAAAACACATCAACTGACACTGTTCGCTAGAAAACCGTCGGAAGAATAGCCGACGGTTAGTAGCCGAGTACTGACTAAGCAGTAAAAGCAAAATTGCCTAAGAATTACTTATTTTTATGTCTGTTCTTTCTTAGTTTTTTCTTTCTCTTGTGAGTTGCAATCTTATGCTTTTTCTTTTTTCTTCCACAAGGCACTGTAAAGCTCCTTTAATATGTTTACCCGGTTGAATTATCACAACGTGATCCGGAATTGTTTATTATTTATTGATTAAATATAACTAATTTAACGAATTAAGTAAATTACTAAAATAACCACTGTGTTAGGATATTAATTTTAAAACTATTTTTCAAGACTAATTGATAAAATAATAAGGAGTTTTTAGCTTTATTTAACCTTTGAAATTCATATTTTTTAAAAATATATGTTGTTTTTTAACAATAAATAAGTATATAATTTTATAAGTGGGAGATTAGGTT
>CAZPTG010000112.1:0-7484 GCA_964589355.1 uncultured Spirochaetaceae bacterium | reverse complement strand
GGTAATGCGGTATATGTAATGGATAATAATGGAAATATTAATTATCTAAGAAAAAATAGTTATTTAACAAATGGTAATACTCTCGATAATGATGGTAATTTGATTAGTTGTGAAACTGGTACTAGTAGATTAACTAGATTAAATTTATCAGATGGAACTTATGAAGTGATAGCTTCGCATTATAAGGGTAAAGAACTTAATAGTCCAAATGATGTAATTGTATCTAAGACAGGAGATATTTACTTTACAGATCCTATACCTGGGAGAATGGAAAGGGTAGGTATTCCAAGAACTCCCGAATTAGATTTTAAAGCAATATATCGTTTTGATGGTAAAAATTTATCAATAATAGATGATCAACTAATTTTACCTAATGGACTTTGTTTTAATAAAGATGAATCAATTCTTTATGTTGATGATAGCAAACAAAAGAAAATTTTTGCTTATACCCTAGATGATAATCATAAAGTTTTAAAAAAAGAATTATTTGCTGAGGTTAATCAAGAAGGAGATGGTGTATTAGATGGTATGAGATTGCTCAACGAAAATATACTGTTTTCAACTGGACCTGGGGGAATATATATGTTTGATTTAAGTGGGAAATTATTAGCTAAATTATCATTTCCAGAAGTAGTAACAAATTTAGTATTTAATAAAAAACAAACTGCCTTTTATGCAACAGGTTTATCTAGTGTATATAAGGTAGAAATAAGAGAGGTATAATATGAAGGAGTATAAAGTAGACTCAAAAAAAGTTGAAAATTTTTTAACAGAAGTTAATAAAAGTACTGGAATGTTAGAAGAAGATGCTAGAGTTAGTGCTGAGTTAATGGTTAAAACTAATTTATGGGGAATTGATTCTCATGGTTTACTTAGAGCTGGTGTCTATTATGATAGATTAGATAAAAAGATAATAAATCCTAATGCTAAATTAAAAACAATAAAAGATTTAGATGGACCTGTTGCAATCTTAGATGGTGATGCTGGTTTAGGTTATGTAGTTGGAAAAGAAAGTGTGTCCATAGCTATAGAAAAAGCTAAGAAATTTGGAATTAGTTTTGTTTTAGTTAATAATAGTAATCATTTTGGAGCAGCTTCATTATATACTCAAATGGCTGTTGAAGCAGGATTAATTGGAATGACAACAACTAATGTTGTTCCTAATATTGGAATGAAAGGTCAAGTTAAACCATCAACAGGAAACAATCCAATTGCATTAGGATTCCCTATGAAAGATAGTTTTCCTTTTTCCTTAGATATCTCAATGTCAGCTGTTTCAGGTGGAAAGTTATTATTAGCAGCTAAAAATGGACAAAAAATACCAACTTCATGGGCCTTAACTAAAGAAGGAGATGAAACTGATGATCCTAATTTAGGTTTTGCAGGCTTCTTATTGCCAATGGGAATGCATAAAGGTTGGGGAATGTCCTTATTTATTGATGTTATAACTGGGTTATTAGCTAATGGACCTTATATGAATAATTTAAAAAGTATGTATAAAAACCCTAATGATACAAGTTTATCAACACATTTATTCTGCTGTATTGATCCAACATTCTTTATGTCTCAAGAAGATTATGATGAAAAAATTAAAGATTGGGAAAAAATGGTACATGCAACACCTATGAAAGAAGAAGGTGCTAGACAAATAATACCCGGAGAAATGGAATATAAAAAAGAACAAGAGAGACTAAAAAACGGAATTCCTATTTCAGAAGAACTTTATAAAGATCTTGAAGAAATTGGTAAAAGATGTAATGTATCTTTTGATATTCTTAAATAAAGGAGATTTTTTAAATGAGAATGAAAGGAAAAGTAGCTATTGTAACAGGTGGATCAAAAGGTATTGGATTAGGGATAGTAGAAGAGTTCTTAAAAGAAGGTGCAAAAGTATTATACTGTTCTCGTAATGAAGAACAAGGCCTTTTAGCTTTAGATAATTTAAAAAAACTTGGTGAAGTTTCATATATGCAATGTGATGTATCTGATGTAGATCAATTGCAATTGTTAGTAGATAAAGCTGTAGTTTTGTATAAAAAGCTAGATGTTTTTGTTTCAAATGCTGGAATTAATGATCCTCATAAAACACATTTTCTTGATATTACTCCTGAATCTTATGACAAGATTATGAATGTAAATCTTAAAGCTTTATTCTTTGGTGACCAAATAGCTGCTAGACAAATGAAAAAACAAGGAAGCGGTGGTTCAATTATTAATATATCCTCCGTTAATGCTTATTTAGCACTAGATAGTCAAATGGTTTATACAACTAGTAAAGGTGGAATTCAACAGTTAACTAAAGTACAAGCAGTTGCTCTAGCTCCATATAACATTAAAGTTAATGCTATGAGCCCTGGTCCTATTATGACAGATTTAATGAAAAGAGTTGGCTCTGATAAACAAATTATGGATACAATTGTATCAAGAACTCCTATCGGAAGAATAGGTACTATAACAGAATGTGGTCGCCTTGCAGTATTTTTGGCAACTTCTGATTCCGACTTTATTTTTGGTCAATCTATTTATAATGATGGTGGAAGAGGTTTTCAAGCATTCCCCGTCCCAGGTTATAAAACTATTGATGAAAAAGATTATGAATTATTACAGAAAATAAAGGAAAAATAAAATGATTGACAAAAAATTACCAAAAGTTGGTTTTATAACCTTCGGTGACCATCGACCTGATATGTGGGAAAAAGTTTTTTCAAAAAAATGTATACCTCTACATAAAAAAGCAATTGATGAATTAAAAAAACTTCCTATAGAAGTAATCTATCAGGAAGAAGTTTCTAGAACTCGTGAACAAATAAAATCTACAGTTCAATATTTAGAATCACAACAAGTAGATATTATAATTGCACATATACCTTGTTGGACTAGCCCTAATCTAGTTGTTTATGGAGTTCAACAAATGAATAAATTCCCTATTTTATTAGGTAATCTTAACCCTGGCACACATGGTTGTGTTGGCTTATTAGGTGCTAGTGGTGCATTAAGTCAAATTGGTTATAAACATAAATCTATTAGAGTGGAATATGATAGTGAAATTTATAAAGAAAAATTATTGCCAGTAATTGGTGCAGCAACAGCAGTTTATAGGTTAAAAGACTCTGTTTTTGGATTATTTGGTGGTAGATCAATTGGTATTGATACAGCTACATATGATCCTATGCAATGGAAGCAACTTTTTGGAATTGATAGTGAACATTTAGCTCAAATTGAAATTGTAAGATTAGCAAAAGAAATAAGTCCTCAAAGAATTACTAAAATGAGAGAGTGGATTGAAAATAATGCCAAATCTATTAACTATGATGATGATGCTTTTACTAAAGCTAAATTTGAATTTCAAATAGCATGCTATCTCGCAACTAAAGATTTAGTTGAAGAATATCATATTGATTTTATGGCAATAAAGTGTATGCATGAATTATCAAATTCATATGTACCTCAATGCATGACTCAAGCCTTTATGGGAAATTTTTCGGATTCAGAAGGGCAAAAATTGCCAGTTCCAACAGCTTGTGAAGCAGATGCTGATGGAGCATTGACTCAGCAAATATTAAGTTTATTATCAGGAAATGAACCAACCTTTTTTGCTGATGTAAGTCACATCGATAATGATCGAAAGATAATATATAACGTAAATTGTGGTGCAATAAACGTATATTATGCTGGACGAAATGAGACAACAGAAGAAAATTTAAAAAATATAGATTTTCATAAATCTGTAAGACCTAGTGGTGGTGGAATTACTAGATTTTATGCAACGCCAGGTGAAATGCAATTAGCAAGATTATACAGAAGAAATGGTAAATATGTTATGGCGATTATTCCTTGTGAAGTTGTTGAGCCTTCTCAAAAGATGACTGATGAATTTATTGAGGCAAGAGGTGTTCATCAACTACCTGTATTGTTTGCTAAAGTGAATTTTGACTTAGATGACTTTATTAGTAAATATGGTTCAAATCATATTTCAGGGGTTGCGGGATATTATAAAAATGAATTAATTGAATTCTGCAATATGACAGGAATTGAATATGACTTATTTGAAGGAGAAAACTAAAATGAGAGACAGTTATTTTAAGAGAGTAGAAGCTTTAACTGCTACTAGATTTTGGATTAACAATGTAACAGAAAAAGAAGCTGATTTAGCACTAGAAAATGGAGCTGTGGGATGTACACAAAATCCATCATACACAAATAAAATGTTGAATCATAAAGATGGTAATGAGGCAGTACTTCCAATTCTTGATGAAATTATTTCAAGAGTTGATGATGATGAAAAAGTTGAAGTTGAACTACAAAGAGCTTTAGTAAAAAAAATTAGCGAACATTTCTTGCCTCTATATGAAGAATCTCAAGGAGAATATGGTTATGTAAGTGTTCAAGGTAATCCTTTTAGAGAAACTACAGATGAAATTGTAGAAAATGCTTTATTTAATCGAGAAGCTGGGCCAAATATCATGGCTAAAGTTCCTGCAACTGAAGAAGGTCTTGAGGCAATTAAAATATTAATTCCACAAGGTGTGCCTATAAATGCAACTGAAGTAATGAGTGTTGCTCAAGCTATGGATGTTTGTGATATATATGATGAAGCTGCTTCTAAAATGAGTAATCCTCCAAAAGTATATTTCTCTCATATTGCAGGTATTTTTGATGAATATATGAAAGGTTATGTTGAAGATCATAATATTGATGTAAACTCAGATTATTTATTTCAAGGTGGCTTAATATGTTCAAAAAAAATTGATCAAATGAGAAATAATAGAAAGTCAAAAGTAGGTTTTATTTCAGGTGGAGCAAGAAGCTTATATCATTTTACTGAGCATGTAGGAGGAGATGTTGCAATAACTATTAACTGGAATGGTTCAGCTGATAAATTAATTGAATTAGATGGTAATGTAATTGATCGTTTTAATGCTCCTGCAAACCAAAGTGCCGTTGATTCTTTATTATGTAATATTGATGAATTTAGAAAAGCTTGGTTATCTAATGGGTTAAAACCTGAAGAGTATGAAGACTATGGACCTGTAGTTTTATTTAGAACATCTTTTGAAAAGAATTGGAAAGAAGCACTTGAATTTATAAAAAACAGGAGAAGTGGAAAATAATGTTAGAAAAAAATACTAATCCAGTTAGAACTGCACTTAAAGAAGGTAAAAAATTATCTGGTGGCTGGTTGCAAGCAGTTAGTCCAATAACTGCTGAAATAATGGCAGAGGCAGGTTTTGATGCTTTAATGATAGATCTTGAACATGCTCCTGGAAATATTATGACAACAATGGATCAAATTGCTCGATTAAAAGGTGAAAAAGCAGTACCTTTTGCAAGAGCAACTTGGAATGATTTTGTATTAATAAAAAGAATTTTGGATGCAGGTGTATGGGGGTTGTTAGTTCCGTATGTAAATACAAAAGAAGAAGCTGAACAAGCTGTTAAATCTATTTTATATCCTACTGAAGGTATTAGAGGTGTTGCTGGTAGTCCTCGTGTTACTCATTATGGTAATAAGAGTATGGATTATATGAAAACAGCTAATGATAATGTTTTTTTAATGACTGCTGTAGAAACAATGACTGCTGTAGATAATTTAGATGAAATTCTTAGTGTAGATCGACTTGATGGAATTTTTCTTGGCCCAATGGATTTAGCTACTTCAATGGGGCATTTTGGTTCTCCAAGTGATCCAGAAGTACAACAAGTAATTAGAGGTGTTGAAAAAAAAGTTTTTGCTAGTGGTAAAATTATGGCTACAGTTGCAGGTTCTTTTGAAGATGCAAAAGCAAAATATGATAGAGGATATAGTTTAGTATTCTTTTTTTCAGATACAACTTCACTTTCTAAATATGCTAGGGCAACTGTTAATCAATTTGATGAATATGCTAAAAAATAGGTATTTAACTATTTAGTAGTATTTTATATTAATAAAAGCCATATTTTGTTTTGAATTTGACTTCAGAATAAGGTATGGTTTTTGATTTTAAAAAAAGTTAAATATTTTTATATAATAAAATTAAGAAATAGCAAATATTTATTCGTTTTGGATAAGCCTATAAATAGAAATTATAATGAAAAGAAAAAAATATATTGATAAAATCAAATAAATTAATCTTTTTAAAAGACCAATAATAATAGGAAATATAGTCTCAATATTATTATTATTTACTAGCAATATGTTCTTGAAATCTTTAAAAACAATCGTTTTTTAATATATTTTTAATTGGGATTTATTGACATATAAATCTTTGTATGATATGATTTTACTTATTGTTAATAAGGTGTAAAAAATATTTTGGAATACCTTTTGAATTGTTGTTAAGTGTCAACTAAAGTAGAAAATTTTTAACATTAATAATAATGTAACTAAAAATTCCAAAAATGTAAAAAAGTAATAGAAAAAATTTTTATAAAATTAGAAAAATAAGTTAATTTATTAATACAATTTTTATGCTAGAATTTATAGATATGTTGTTATATTATAATTATATATAAAAGATTAATAATGCTGAAAAATATTTTAAATTAAATGGTATATATTTAGTAAGCTTTATATTTTTATTATAATTGTTAATTTGTAAAAAATAACATACAAAAAAGGATGGTTTATGTCAGATCAAAGTACTTTAATTAGTCAAATATTAAAATATATCAATAATAAAGATTTAAACATTGGGGATAAATTACCATCTACTTTAGATTTATCAAAATTATTTAATGTAACTCCAAGTAAAATTAGGACTGCTTTAATTTCGCTTTCCTCGCTTGGTATCATAGATATTCGACCTAGAGCTGGAAGTTATTTAAAAGCATTGGACTCTGATGTTGTAAGTAAAATGTTTAGTATTTTTTTAACCCAAGGTATTGACCGTAATCAATCTTCTGTATTAAATGCTTATGATTTTAAAACAATGATAGACACTGAAATATTTCAACGAGCTTGTCAATATAGATCTGATGATGATTTAATAAAAATGAAATTTATATTAGATAAACAAAAAAAAGAAATAACAAGTCATGAAAATTTTATATTAGTAGATGAAGAATTTCATTCTTTTGTTGCTACTGTATCTAGAAATCCACTGTTTTCTATGATGCTAGAATTGCTACAGGCTATGATACGTTCTGATAGAATGGAAAATGATAGCTTAGATTTGTCAACTAGAAATGAAATTTTTAAAGATCATGAAAAATTATTTAATGCAATTAAATTACAAAATAAAGATAGTGTAATTGAGGTTGCTAAGAAGCATGGTGATAGAAGAAAATTGCAATTGATTAAAAATTTATAGGTTTTATTAAATTTTTATATCTAATATGATTTAGAAAGTTTATGTATTGATTATTTAATATGAATAGTAATAGGTTTTATCATAAAAATCTATTAACTTATTATTTTCTTGTTATAAGAGGTTTTATTACCTCTTATTTTAAGTTTGCTAGCATAATCTTAATATTAAGCAGTTTTGAGTGAGTTTTGGTAATTT
>CAZPTG010000111.1:0-7554 GCA_964589355.1 uncultured Spirochaetaceae bacterium | reverse complement strand
TGAACAAGTACAATTACTATCAATTGGACCATGATCAAATTTGTGTATAGCTTTTTTCAAAGTTATTAAGCCATCATCACTAAATACAGATCCATTTCGTGCCATTCTAGTTGCTAAAACACAATCAAATAAATCAATCCCATTTTCAACTGCATTTAAAATATAATCAGGAGAACCTATTCCCATTACATATCTTGGCTTTGTATCATCAACAAATTCACTAACATAATTTAAATGCTCATAAAAAGCTTCTTTCTCTTCCCCTACTGATAATCCACCTATAGCTATTCCTGGAAAATCTAATGAGGATATATATTGCGCACTTTGTTTTCTTAAATCTTTATAAAAATTACCTTGTACAATACCAAACATATTACCATTAAAGCCTTCTAAATTATCGCCATATTCTTTTGCTCGTTTTGCCCAATTATGAGTTGTATGCATGGCTTCTTTTGCAGCTTTATAAGGTATATCAGGTGGTGTACATACATCTAAAAGCATGCATATATCACTTCCTATACTTTTTTGAATGTCAATTACTTTTTCAGGAGTAAATACATGTTTTGACCCATCGATATGTGATCTAAAATGAACACCACTATCTTTAATTTTTCTTAATTTTGACAAAGAAAAAACTTGGAATCCACCACTATCTGTTAAAATATTACCTTTCCAATTAGAAAAATTATGTAAACCCCCAAAACTATCTAATACCTCAGTACCAGGTCTTAAATATAAATGATAAGTATTTCCTAAAATAAGATTATATCCAATTTCCTTAACTTTATCATGATAAATACCTTTAACCGTTCCATTTGTTCCAACAGGCATAAATGCAGGAGTTTCAACAACTCCATGATCTAATTCAACCAAACCTGTTCTAGCATTTGTATCTTTATCTTGATGTAATTTTGTATATATTTTTTTCATTTTTAATCCTTTATTTTACCTTTTATAAACTTACTTTATGTTAATAAATATTTCAACTATTTCTCAATGATGAAATTCGTTTTATCTTATTAAATATAAGGGTTACAATAATAATTAATAAATATGGAATTATAGATGCAAAAAAAGGATTTATAAAACCTTGTTTTGAAACAATTTGAAAAACCATTTTAGAAACATAATAAACAACAGCTAATATAATAGAATTAAATACTGAAAATAAAAAAACATTTTTTCTTCCTCTATAATCAATACTACAAGCTATTATTGTCATTATCAATATTGAAAAAGGCTCTAATAATCTATCTAAAAAATCACTCATATTCTCATACCATAAACGAAGGTTCACTTTTTTTTGGATGCTTAAATATTTTATTGCATTAGAGAAATACATAGTTTGAACATTTGAATCTAACGATCTAAATAAACTAGGTTCTAAAGATATTTTTTTATTCTCATAAGAATCTTGTTTTAATGTATCGATTTCTTCATTTTCTATATTTGTAATTAATACATCACTTAATATCCAGTTTTTATTTTTATCATCCCAAACGCCTTTTTTAGCATCTATTCTTTGAATAATCTTGTTTTTTGTATCTTTTTGAACTACAACAATTTCATATAATGTTTGATCTTTTTCAATATATCTATTTGCATAAACAACATTATTATTATATGAATCAATTAAACCTATGTTAGAATTATCAAAATTTGTATTAATATTAAAAACTGTATTTTTTAAATTATTATATTTTATTTTAGATTCTAAAACTATATTTTCATTAAAAAGAAATAAACAAATAGAAATAATACTAATTATAATAAAAATCATTTTGTATATATGCTTTGTTGATATTCCACTAGATAATAAAGCTATTACTTCATTATTAGTATGCATTTGAGAGAGAAAAAATGTTATAGCAAATAATGTTGATGGTGCAAAAACTATTATTAATGCTTGAGGAATATATAATAAGGTAATATTTAGAATATCATACCAACTTGCATTGTTTTGTACATAGGAGTCAAAATTTGAAAATAAATCAACACTTAATAATAATAATGTTGTTAATATTAAAGTAGAAAATAATATTTTAATAATATTTGAATAAATATATTTATTAATAATTTTCATTAATTTCTCCAAATTTTGATTAAAATCAAAGCTAATAATAATACTATAATATTTGGCGCCCACATTAAAAATAATGGATTAATTGCATATGTAAATGTTCTTAATTGAGCAATAAATAATATATACCAATATAATACAGCAATTAACATAGAAAATCCAAATCCTAATAGCCTACCATGTTTTACTTTAAAATAAGCTAGTGGAATTGTTATTAATATTAAAAAGAAACAAGCAGCACTTAGTGCAAATTTTTTATAAAATTCTGCCCTATAATATTGCAAATAAAAATCTATTGGCCTTAAATTTATTTGAGGCCAATAATTGTAATCATCTACAAAATAATTAATATTTTGATTATTTGAATATTTATTTATATAATAATTTTTATTTAAATTTAATATTGTATTACTTTTTTCTTGTTTTAGACTATCTATTTTTTTTATTAATTGAACTTTATTATCTGATATTTTATTTAGCAAATCAGCACTTGATAAATTAGAAGGTAAATTTGTACTTATTTTACTTAGAGAATCAGAAAAATCTATATAATAAGTTAGATTTTCACTTTTTGCTAATTGCCAATAATTTTCATTGTCTAAATCTGAGATTAAAAGTGTTGGATTACTTAATTCAAGGGAATATATTAAATTATTTATATCTAGATAATTTAAGTCTCCTTTTTCAGAATTAATTAAATATGATTCATTATCATCATTCTTTAATATTATGATATCTTCAATTGTATTTCCTTTAACTTCTCCATTAGTAATTAGAAAATCATTAAAAACATTACTTGAATTGCTCTTTAATTCAACTCCAGGAGTTTTTGTTAACAATTCTATATAAAGTTGCTGATATTTTTCTGAACTTAAAGGAAGTAAAACATCTGCAATTAAAAAACATAATATTGATATGATAATAGAAAAGAAAATAATAGGTTTAAATATATCTTTAATAGAAAAACCTGTACATCTTAAAGCTAATAACTCATTTGATGAATTAATTGATCCTATTACCATAGCTGAAGCACTTAGAGATGAAAATGGAAAAGTATATAATAAAAATTGAGGAATTGCTAAAACAACTAAATTAACCATTGTAAAAAAATCTACATTACTTAATAAAATTCTTTTAGCTAATAATAGAATTTGATTTATAAAAAAAATAAAAAAGAAAAAAACAAATGATACAAGAAAAGCAAGAATATATTCTTTACTTATAAATGCAAACAATTGTTTTTTTCTTATTCCTAATAGCAAAATCTAAACTCCAGTAGATCCAAAGCCACCTTCACCACGATCTGTTTCATCAAGTTTTTCAACTTCTATAAAAGTTGTATTTACAACAGGCGCTATTACAAACTGAGCTATTCGATCATTATTATTAATAATAAAATCATTTTTCCCATGATTAATCAAAATGACTTTTACTTCACCTCTATAATCTGCATCAATGGTTCCTGGAGAGTTTAATACAGTTACACCATATTTTGCTGCAAGACCACTTCTAGCTCTCACCTGAGCTTCATACCCAGGAGGTAGTGCAATTTTTAAACCAGTGGGAATTAATGAAAATTCCCCTGATTTTAAAATAAAAGGCTCATCTAATTTTGCATAAATATCTGAGCCTGCACTTAATGCAGTAGTTTGTTTAGGTAAAGTAGCATCATCATCTAATTTTACTTTGACAACTATATCTGCCATTATTTTTTAGGACTCTTATTTTTGTTATTATAAGATTTTTTTCTATCATCTTTATCATTAGATTTTTTATTATCACTATCTTCATCAGATGGAGAAATAGCATCAATATATGATAAGTTTAATCTACCTTGTCTATCAATATCAATTAATTTAACTGGTATTTCTTGATTCAAGGTTAATACTTCATCAACAGATTTAACTCTCTTTTTATCTAATTTTGATATGTGACAAAGGCCTTCTTTACCTGGTAAAATTTCAACAAAAGCACCAAAATCCATAATTCTTTTAACAACACCTTGATAGATTTTACCTTCTTCTGGTTCTTCTATAATTGATTTAACTAAAGTTTTTGCTTTTTGAGCTGACTCATTATTTTTACCATAAATTGTAATTGTACCATCATCAGATATATTAACTTCAGCGTTAGTTTGAGTTGCTATACCTTTTATTGTTTTACCACCTGTACCAATAACAGCACCAATTTTATCTTCTTCAACTTTCATTGTTAAAATCTTTGGAGCATTTTCATTAATATCAGATCTTGGACTTTCAATGGAATCTTTCATAATACCTAAAATATGTAATCTACCATCTTTAGCTTGTTTTAATGCTTTACTCATAATTTCAGGGGTAACACCAGCAATTTTAATATCCATTTGGAAAGCTGTTATACCATCTTCAGTTCCAGTTACTTTAAAATCCATATCTCCAAGATGATCTTCTTCACCTAAGATATCAGATAATACAACATAATTAGAATAATCAGCACCTTCTGTTATCAATCCCATTGCGATTCCTGCTACAGGTTTCTTAATTGGAACACCAGCATCCATTAATGATAAACAACCACCACAAACTGATGCCATTGAAGAAGAACCATTAGATTCCATAATTTCAGATACAATTCTTATTGTATAAGGGAAATCATCTTTTTCTGGTAAAATAGCTGTTAATGCTCTTTGTGCCAAATGTCCATGACCAATTTCTCTTCTTCCTGTTGTTAATCTACCACATTCACCTACTGAGTATGGAGGGAAATTATAATGTAACATAAATGGAGAGAAAGATTTTTCACCATCAATATTATCAAACATTTGCTCATCGCTTGCAGTACCTAATGTAGTTGTAGCTAATGATTGAGTTTCTCCTCTTGTAAATAAAGCAGAACCATGTGTTTTTGGCAATAATCCAACCTCACATGAGATTTGACGAATATCATCTACTTTTCTTCCATCTGTTCTAACACCTTCATTAAGAATGGAATCTCTAAGAATTTCATATTCTAATTCATCATATAAATGTGATAATTGAGAAGGTCTTTTTTCATCTTCTTCTAAAAGAGTAGCAAATTTTTCTTCAACTTGATTATGAGCTTCTTTTAATGCAGCATAACGTTCCATTTTTCCTTTCACAAATGAAGCTTCTTTTACTAATGGATAAGCAAATTCTTTAACTTCTTCTAACCAAGTCAAATCTTCTTCAACTTCTATTACTGGAAGTTTTTCTTTTCCTGCAAGTTCTTTTAATTTAAGTTGAGCTTTACACAAATCTTTAATTACAGGATGAGCTTTAGCAATAGCTTCAAGCATATCATCTTCACTTACTTCTTTAGCTCCACCTTCTACCATTGTAATACCATCCATAGTACCTGCTACAATGATTTCTAATTTACATTTTTCAATTTGTTGGAAAGTTGGATTTACAATATATTCATCATCAATTTTTCCTATTCTTACAGCAGCAATAGGACCATTAAATGGAATATCACTAATAGTTACAGCGGCAGAAGCAGCATTAATAGCAACGATATCTGGTGTGTTAATTTGGTCAGTAGATACTACAGTTGGAACAACTTGTATTTCACGGCCAAAAGCTTTATCAAATAAAGGTCTTAATGGTCTATCAATTAATCTACTTACTAAAATTTCTTTGTCTTTAGGGCGGGCTTCCCTTTTTAAATAACCACCAGGAATTTTACCAGCAGCATAATATTTTTCATTGTATTCTACTTGTAATGGTACATAATCTAAAGGTTCGCTTGGAGCTCTCCCACAACAAACTGTTGCGATAACAGCACTTCCTGCAAACTTTGCATAAACTGCTCCGCTAGTTTGCTTTGCAATTTTTCCGGTTTCAAAAACTAGGGAATCTTCCCCAATTTGAACACTTGCTTTTTTTGTTTCAAACATTCTTTTTTTCCTTAATTCTTTTTGTTCTTTTTAATAGTTCTTTCTTTTGTTTCACATTGAAACTAGCCCTATTTATGTTTTAAAAAAATTTCTTATATTTATTATTGCTTATTTTATAAAATGTTTCAATGTTAACATTTGATAAAAAAAAATATTGGAGAATTGTATATAACATTCCTCCAATATATAATTTTTAGGAATTACTATTTTCTGATTCCTAATTCAACAAGTAAAGCTCTATAATCATCGATATTTTTACTTTTTAAATAACGAAGTAATCTTCTTCTTTGACCAACCATTTGTAATAATCCACGTCTTGAAGCATGATCTTTAGGATTTACTTTAAAGTGAGCTTGTAAATCATTAATACGAGCTGTTAATAATGCAATTTGTACTTGTGTACTACCTGTGTTTGTTTCACTGCTACCAAATTTAGCAATGATTTGAGCTTTTTGTTCTTTAGTAATCATCTAAATACCCTCTACTAGCTAATTGCTAGAATATAATTTTTAACAGAGAATTTTGGTTTTGGAGAAATCCTTATTACTTTGTCATCTATATCAATAGATGCTAATAAATCTTCTTCAAACCAGCATCCAGTAAAACTACCATTACAAGGTAATAATTGTTTTACATTTTCTGTTTTGAATAACAAAGAGTCACCAAATGCTTGGGAAGGTGTTGACCCCAAATCCAGCAAATACTCTCTGCCTAGCAAATTATGAACAACGTCCATTTTGCCTAATTTAATTAATTGTCTTATTCTAGTAGAACTAATCACCATATTCAAACTATCAACAACAGCTGGGGTAATAACTACCTTAGTTTCACAAGAATAAAGATTAAGATTATCTTGTAATTCAAAAGCATTTTTTGATGCCCTTGGATTACCTAATTGAAAATCCTCTCCTACAACTAATTCTTTTATATCTAAGTTTTTGCATAATTTTTGCATAAACTCATCTGCACTAAGTTTACTGATTTCTGTAGAAAAGTCAATAATCACTTCTAAATCAAACCCATTTTTTCAAATATTTCGCTTTTTAATTCTTTTGTGAGTAAAGGTTTTTCATCAACTTTTCTACCACTATGCATTTTCGGATTTTTATTAAAAGTTATTACAATTGAAAAATAATTATTATTTATAACTCTATTTAAAATTCTTTGATGGCCTAAATGTATTCCATCAAATACACCAATACATAAAGAAATTTTTTTCTTTGAATAGTTATTATTATCTTTTACTAAATCTTCGAAATCTATAGTTTTCACTTTATATTCCTATCAAAACATGGGTTAATTTGTGAAATAATTTTAACAATTTTTTTATTTTCATCAAGCTGTAAAACACATCTTAATATATTATCATAAGAATAAACAGCAGCATAATATGCACTATCTTTTACACAATCAGCTTCAAGATAATCATAGGATGGCTTTTTACCATTAGCTAAATCAAATAAATATTTATTTTCAATTTTATATATTGAAACTGAATTTAATCTTTTTAGATATTCATCAGTTTTATTTAGCTCTTTTTCAATATTTTCTTTAGTATCAGTTTCAACAGTTTCTTCTA
>CAZPTG010000110.1:0-7569 GCA_964589355.1 uncultured Spirochaetaceae bacterium | reverse complement strand
AAACCCACAGTGGACTTTCACCACCTAGATGTTGCCCATGCTGGGCAAACTAAAACCATTGCTAAGAGATTATTAGCAATGGTTTTTGATATCGTAATTAATTTTTTTGTAAAATAATTACATTGATAAATCTTTGCCTTTATTAACTTTGTTAAATAGTATTAGAGAAAGTACTGTTAATAAAGCAAGAATTGTAGCAAGAGCAGCAGCTACTCCATAATTACCTCGAAGTACTTGAGTATATACCTCAATTGTTAAAGTTCTAGTTCTTCCTGTATAAAGAAGGATTGCTGAAGATAATTCGGAAATCATTGTAATCCAAGAAAGGATTGCTCCAGAAATTATTCCAGCAGACATCATCGGAATTGTTATTTTCCAGAATGTCTTTATATTACTTGCTCCAAGTGATAGCGAGGCTTCTTCTACTGTAAGTGGTATTTGTTGCAGTGTTGCCACCGTTGAACGGATGGTATAGGGAAGACGCCGAATAATCAGAGCAATTACCATAATTGTCATACTTCCTGTTAGAACTAATGGTGGTTTATTAAAAGCACTAGATAAAGCAATACCTACAACAATTCCAGGAATAATATATGGTACCATTGATACTGTATCAATTACAGCAGTTGCTTTAGATCTTTTTCTAACAACAAGGTAAGCAATAAATACAGCAATTATTAATACAAAAATAAGAGCTGTAAGTGGAATGATTATAGTATTTTTTATTGCAGTTCCCATTTTAGAGAATGCAATTCTATAACTCTCAAATGAATAACCACTTGTAAATACTGTTCCATTAACATTCTTAAAGGATGTATAAATAACATATGCTTGTGGTGCAATTGATAAAGAAATTAATACATAAGAATAAATATGAATTAGAACATTTTTAAGTCCATATATTTTTTTAGGTCTAATCTTATTTATACTATTCATTGTAAATGAATTTTTTTCCGAAATATATTTTTGAACTAAGAAGATAATTAATGTAATTATGATAGCTAAAACAGCAATACTTGCAGCAAAACCATTATTACCACCTAATTCAGACATATAAGCGTCATAAATTGTAATAGGGAAGGTTCTAAATCCCTCACCAATTAACATTGGGGTACCAAAGTCACTAAAACATCTCATGAAAACTAAAAGTGCTCCAGCTAGAACTGTAGGTAATATTAGAGGGAAAATAACTTTAAAGAATCTTTTAATTCCACTACAACCAAGATTTTCTGAAGCTTCAAGAAGAGAGTTATCAACATTAGAAAAAGCCCCTGAAACATATAAGAATATAAGAGGGTATAATTGAAGTGCTAATACTAATAGTATTCCTTTGAATCCATAGATATCTGGCATTTCAATATTAAGTAAGTTTTCAAAAAATTTTGTAACAACACCATTTCTTCCTAATAATAAAATCCAAGAATAAGCACCAACAAATGGAGCTGACATACTTGATAAAATAATTAATATTCGAAGACCTTTTGCCCCTTTTATTTTAAATCTAGCAAAAAAGAATGCTAGTACAGTTCCTAATACAACTGCTACAAAAGTTATTGTAATAGATATTTTAAAGGAATTAAAAAGTGTTGAATAATAATATTCTTTTTCAAAAAATCGTTGAAAATTAGCTAGTGTAAATTGACCTGTTCTTGAATCTATAAAAGAATCTGAAAGCAGTATTAATAGAGGTACTATTAAAAATATAGTATATAAAGTTAATAACCCTAAAGTAGAAGAAGACCATAGATTAATTTTTGATTTTTTATTATTTTTCATAGGCAATCACCAAATTTTCACTACCTTCCATGTTAAATACATTTACTTTAGAAGTATTTATTGTAAGATAAACAGTTTTTCCAGTGTCATTTTCGTTGTTTATCATACTTTCTTTGATAATTTCTACAATTTGTTTGTTTGGTAATTCCATAAAGAAGTGAGTATTTAATCCTAAGAAGATTGTATCTTTAATAATAGCAGGAATAGCTGTATTATCTTCAGTTATGATAAACTCTTCAGGTCTAATAGAAACTTTTACATCACCTTTAAAATCAATATTATTAAATTTTACTTTATGATCTAAAATTGTAATTTCATTTTTATTACATTTTCCTTCAATCATATTAGTTCGTCCAATAAAACTTGCTACAAATTCATTTACAGGACGATGATAAATTTTTTGTGGAGTTCCTATTTGTTGGATTACACCTAAATTCATAACAGCAATTCTATCACTAATAGCCATTGCTTCTTCCTGATCATGTGTTACATATATAGTAGTGATTCCAACTTCCCTTTGTATGTCTCTTATAGCTTGTCTCATTTCAAGTCTAAGTTTTGCATCAAGGTTTGATAATGGTTCATCCATTAATAGCACATCAGGCATTATTACAAGAGCACGTGCTAGTGCAACTCTTTGTTGTTGGCCACCTGATAATCTCTCTGGCATTCTATCTTTAAATTCATAGATTTGCATTAATTTCAAAAATTTATCAGCCTTAGGTCCTATATCAGCTTTATTAAAATTTCTATTTTTTAATCCAAATTCTACATTTTCTCTTACAGAAAGATGAGGAAAAATAGCATAATTTTGAAATACCATACCAATATTTCTTTTACTTGGATCTAATTCATTTATTCTATTTTCATTAAAAAAGAAATCACCACCTTCAATTGTATTAAAACCAGCTATCATTCTAAGTAAAGTTGTTTTCCCACAGCCTGAGGGACCTAATAATGTAAAAAACTCTTTATCTTGAATTTGTACATCTAGATCTGGAATAATTACATTTTTACCATATGCTTTTAATGCATGTTCGATATTTATTGCTACACTCATATATTTTTCCCTATTAATTTACAAACATAAAAGAAGACGAAGCTTCTTTTATGTTTGTTGATTTATTATTTAATCTTATTTTATAGACTTGTAAACATATCGATATAACGGTCAACAAGTTCTTGTTTATGTTCAGTTACATAAGCAGTATCTTCATTTTTAACATTAATTTGATCAATAGGTTTCATATAAGATGCAGTTTTTACATTCTTATATACAGGACGGTTTGTTAAAGTCATTCCATAAACTTCTTGAACTTCTTCAGATGTAATGAAGTCAATAAATAATTTAGCAGCATCCATGTTTTTAGCACCTTTAATAATTGCACTACCAGCTGGTAGGAATACAGTACCTTCTTCCATGTATACAACATCTACATCAGCACCATCATTGATTAATGTAAGAGTAGGGTCTTCATATGATAATCCAATTGTATATTCACCATCTCTAACACCTTTCCATACAGATGAAGAGGAGCCTAATACTTTAGCATATTTAAAGATATCAGCAACTTTTGCCCAAGCAGCATCACTTTCATAACCACCAAAGTCAATTAACATGTTTGTTAAATGAGCAAAGGATGAAGATGATTTTGAAGGATCACCAGATACAATTTGACCTTCTAATTGAGGACCATATTTAATAATGTCTTCATAACCTTTGATAGTAACACCAGGAAGTTTTTCAGCTAATTTAGTTTTATTGTATATAATGACACTACCATCTAATGTGTTTTTTGTAACATATCCACTATCATTTCTATAAGCTTCTACTAAGTTAGCATCATTTTTACTTACATATGGTTCAAATAGTTCAGGTTTACCTAATAATGTAGCATAACTACCACCATACATAACATCACCTTGTGGATCATTTTTTTCTGATTCAATTCTCTTTAAACATTCTCCAGTACCAGCTGAGATGATATCAACAGCAATACCATATTTTTCTTCGAAAGGTTTTTCAACAGCTTGTAATAATCCTTCTGAGTTTGGTGAATAAACTACTAATGTTGTTGAATCATCACCTTCACTAGAACCTTGAGCAAAACCAAAGCTCATTGTAACCATAGTTGCTAATAAAATTACTAAAATTTTTTTCATTTAATTTCTCCTTTTTAAAATGATAATTAATTTTACCATGCTATTTTCAGTTTCATATACCAAAAAAGGACAGACTTTATAGTAAAATAAGACAATATTTGTAAAAAAGGTGGAGAAAATTAATTATGTATGTATTTTAAAGAAAAAGAAGTTTAGCTTTTTTTTACTAATTCGGTTACACTATATCCTGTATATCTTTTAAATTTTGAGCAAAAATATTTATAATCATTAAATCCAACCATTTCTGCAATTTGATAAATTGGATATTGATTAAGTGTAATTAAATTGATTGCTTTATAAATTCGATAACTATTTAATGTTGTATTAAATTTTATGTTATTTTGTTTTAATTTGCTTTTAATAGATGAAGCACTATAATTTAACTCTTTTGCAACATCATCTAATTTAATTTTATTCATATAATTATTTTTAATAAAAGTTAATATCTCTTGCAAGAATTCATCATTGCTATCGATATCTTTATATACTTTAGATAAATTTTTAACTTGAAATTTTGCATTATTAATTAATTGTTTATCTTTTAAGTTATTTATTGCTTTGTTTAGAGAATTTTTTAATAAATCATGATCAAGAGGTTTTACTAAGTATTCTGTCACACCATAGGAAATAGCTTTTTTTGCGTAATCAAAGTCACTATAACCACTTAAAATAATAAATTCATAATCCTTATTATTTTCAATTTTATTTATCATTTCTAAGCCGCTCATTAATGGCATTTTTATATCTGTAATTATTATATCAACTTTATTCTCTTTTAAAAAATTAAGGCAAGAAATTGGGTTATCAAAATCAGCAATAACAAATAAGTTTAAACTGTTAAAGTCAAAACTATACATTAAACCTTTTCTTATAATATCTTCATCTTCACAAATTATTACATTATACATAAAATTATTTCTTCTTTTTAAAACTTATTTCAAATATTGTACCCATCTCATCTCGTTTCACATTGAGATTTGAATCTGGATAAAGAATCATAAAGCGTCTTAATACATTATGAATTCCAATATGATTAGTTAAATTTTTCTTTTTATTACAACTTTCAATTATTTCTGATATGATTTTATCACTAATACTTATTCCAGTATCATATACCTTAATATAACATATGTTTTTAATAATTTCAGCTGTAATTTTTATATGAACTTTTGTACTATTTTCAAAACCATATTTTATACTATTTCCCACTAATGGTTGAATAGATAGTTTTGGAACTAATATATCTTTAATATCTTTTGATACTGAAATTGTATAGGATAATTTATCTTTGAATCTAAATTTATATAAATCGAGATATTTTTTTAAATATTTTAAATCATTTTCTAAGGTAGAGTATGTGATATTATTATTAATAGAATATCTTAGTATGGAATTTAATTCTAAAATATATCTCTCAGTTTCTTTAACATCAAATAACATTGAATACCTAATAGTTTCTAGTGAATTGTATAAAAAATGGGGGTTAAATTGAGAATCTAGTTTTTTCTTTTCAAAAATTAAATTTGTTTCACTTAATTCATTATTTAACTCTATTTCTGAATTTAGTTTATCTATCATTTGATTTATGTTTTTAGATAAATTTTTGAAATCTCCATCAAGATTTTCATTTATTTTGTGATCTAATTTTCCTTTTGAAACAATATTTGTATCATTTATTATTGCTTCTATGCTCTTAGAATTTTGTTTAGCAATTTTCTTTATTACTTCATTAGACACATAAATTACTATAAAAATTATTATTATTAAAAATAAAAATAATATGTAATAATATTTTTCTAGGCTAAATTTTTTTTCTAAATAGTATATTGTATAAAATTCTTTTTTTGCTTTAGTTACTTTATATCTTACTCCATTTAATTTGTAATTAGGTGAATATTTAAAGCTTTTATTTAGATTTAGTATCTCATAATTATTACTTGCAATTACAGTATCAAATTCATTTGCAATTATATAATTACCTGCATTAGGTAATAAAAAATAACTTAAATCATTTATATCTATAATAAAGGTATCAATTCCTATCAATTTATTATTATTATTATATAAACCACTATAATAAACTAAATAAGAATTATTTGATTCAATATCAGAATACATAATAAATTTAAGAGGATTTTTTTCATAAATTCTTTCTTTAATTATATTTAAATACATTTTATGTCTTAAGGTTGAAAAGGGTAATTCTTCATAAACAGGATTTAAATTATAATCATATATATTATAATTATAACGTAAATTCATTGTTTGAGAAAATGAGTAGTTATTTGAGGCAACTAATTTTTTATCTATATATTTATTTTCAATTGCATTAATATATTGTGAATTATCATTGTGAGATTCCATTTGTAAAAATATTTTATAATTAAGTTTTTCAAAAGTATTATTTAAAAAATTTATACTTTCATATTTATAAATATTTTTTTCGACTAAATTTAAAATTAGTGTAATGGAAATAAACAATATTAAAACTACAAATATTAATTTAATTGAAAAATTAGTGAAGTTTTTTCTAAGTTGGTCTTGGAAATTCATACTATATTTATAATAAGGCTGATATCGTTAGTTTAGCAAGATTTATTTTTAAAGAAAAAATGATATCCTAGAATATCTAAATAAATGATTTAAAATATTTATTAAATAGCTATTGCTATAGTATCAAATAATGTGGAAGTTAAAAATAAGTTTCAAAATAAATAATCTTTATTAGATAGAGTATTTATTAGAGTTTTTGAAAGTAGGGGTTATCAATAATAACTAGTTTATCTTTTGTATATATTTGTTTGATATGGTAAAAATATTTTAATTAACAATTAAACATTATTAGAAAACGTATTGTTAAAAAACTTATTTTTATATTTTGTTGACGTTTTATTTATTACAATGATAAAATATCATAATGTATAAAATAAATTTAAAAATTAAATTATCAATATTAAAGGTTTTACTTCTATTTATTATAGCAAGTTTATTACCTAAAACATTTATATATGCCTCAGATTCTGAGCCATATAATATATTGCTATTAAATTCTTATCATCAAGGTTATACATGGAGTGATGATATTTTTTCAGGTATAAGTGCTGTTTTTGAATCAACATCTCATCCTTATAATATAGATATTGAGTATATGGATTCTAAAAGATATACAACAGATGATTATTTTTCTATTTTAAATACTGTTTATTCTACTAAATATGAAGATTCATATTATGATGTAATTATAGCAAATGATGATTCTGCCTATAGTTTTTTAAAAAAATATGGTGAATCTATTTTTGGATTAAAGCCTATTGTTATTTGTGGACTTAATTATTTTGATGAATCAGAAATAGAAGATTATACAAATTTTACCGGTGTTGTTGAGGCATACGATATTTCAGATACAATTGCTATAGCATTAGAACAAAATCCTAAAATCAAGACTATTTATTATATAAATGATGATACTATAACTGGGAAAAATATTAAAAAAGAATTTCAACCTGTTATTGATAAATTTTCAACTAAAATCAAATTTGAAAAAATTGATGGTGAAAATTATAATAGCATTTTAGAACAGACTAAGAATTTATCAAATGATAGCATTGTTCTTTTTTTAATATATTTTAA
>CAZPTG010000109.1:0-7797 GCA_964589355.1 uncultured Spirochaetaceae bacterium | reverse complement strand
TGAGATAAAATAACATTATTACCTTGATAAATACCTGACCAATCAGGTCCTCTATGTCTAATTTTTTTAGACATTTTTAAAACTTTTTCCCTATATAAAGAAGAATCTTCTTTAATATCAAACATTCCAACAAATCCACACATAATTTGTTCTCCTCAAATAGTATTTCACCTATTTATCCTAAAAATCTAGAAGGTTGCTGCACAAAAGGTGCAACAACCAAAAACTAAAAAAATTGAACATATTCACCAATAATACAAAAAGTATTATACCGAATATAAAAGCTCTCCATAAGTTGGTATAGGCCAACATTCCTTATCTACGATGAGTTCTAACTCATCTGAAAAAGATCTAATTTCATTCATCAAATTAAAGATTTTATCTTGATAGAAGATTGCTTGTTCTTTTTCATCTTCTAATGATCTAGCTTTAATTAATTCATTATCTAATAAATTTAATTTATCATTCATACAGTTTAATAACTGTGCAATTGATTCGATTAATGCAAGTTGAGAATTAAGATCTATAGTTGGTAAAACAGATTTTATTTTAGACACCTCACCAGCAAGACTATTTAAATATTTATTACAAGCTGGGATAATCATTTTTCTAACCATGTCTATCAAAGTTAAGGCTTCGATATTAATTGTTTTTGCATAATTTTCAAATAAAATATTTGCTCTACTTAACAATTCTGTTGAACTTAAAACTTTAAACTCTTCAAACAAATCAATATTTTTTTTATCTGAATATGCACTTACAGCTTCAACAGTATTTTTTAAATTACTAAGACCTCTCTCACTCGCCATCTCAAGCCATTCATCACTATAGTTATTACCATTAAACACAATCCTTCTATGCTCTTTATAAGTTTTCTTAACTAAAGCATCTAAACAAACAGTAAAATCATCCGCTTTATCTAATTCATCAGCAAACTCTTTTAACACTTTTGCAACCGCTGTATTTAAAACAGTATTAGGAGTAGATACACTAGCAGAACTACCTAACATCCTAAGTTCAAACTTATTACCTGTAAAAGCAAAAGGTGATGTTCTATTTCTATCAGTAGAATCTTTTACAAAATTAGGAAGTACATCAACACCAAGAATCATGTTTTCTTTTTCTAGTCCTGAAATTTCCCTCCCATCTGCAATAGCTTCTAAGATTTCACTTAAATCTGTTCCTAAAAACATGCTTACAATTGCAGGAGGAGCTTCATTTGCACCTAATCGGTGGTCGTTGCCCGGAGATGCCACACTAGCTCTTAATAAATCTTGGTACTCATCTACTGCTTTTATAACAGCTACTAAAAATAGTAAAAATTGAGCATTATCTTTTGGATTATCACCAGGTTCTAATAAATTCATATTAGTATCTGTTGAAATTGACCAGTTATTATGTTTTCCAGATCCATTTACACCTGCAAAAGGTTTTTCATGGAACAAACAAACCATATTATGTTTAAGTGCTACCTTTTTCATAACCTCCATTGTAAGTTGGTTATGGTCACAAGCTACATTTGTTGTTGTAAAAACAGGTGCTAATTCATGTTGTGCTGGAGAAACTTCATTATGACGTGTTTTAGCATAAATACCTAAACTCCATAATTCTTTATCTAAATCTTGCATAAATGAACTTACTCTTGGCTTAAGTGAACCAAAATAATGATCATCTAATTCTTGTCCTTTAGGAGCCCGAGCTCCTAAAAGAGTTCGCCCTGTATATTTCAAATCCATTCTTTTATCAAAAACATCTTTATCAACTAAAAAGTATTCTTGTTCTGGACCTACTGTAGTTTGTACTCTATTAACATCATGACTAAACATTTTTAGAATTCTTTTAGCTTGTTTATCAATAGCTTCCATACTTCTTAATAAAGGAGTTTTTTTGTCTAATACAGCTCCACTATAAGAGCAAAAAGCAGTTGGTATACATAGAGTTTCATCTTTTAAAAAAGCATAACTTGTTGGATCCCAAGCAGTATATCCTCTAGCCTCAAAAGTAGCTCTTAATCCTCCAGATGGAAAGGAAGATGCATCAGGCTCACCCATTACTAAATTTTTCCCAGAAAATGATAAAATAATTTTTCCATCTTTTGCTGGATTAATAAAAGAATCATGTTTTTCAGCAGTAATACCTGTCATTGGTTGAAACCAATGAGTAAAATGGGTAGCCCCATTTTCTAAGGCCCACTCTTTCATTGCATGTGCAACTGCATTAGCAATATTTAAATCAATTTCTTTACCTTCTTTAATAGTATCTTTCAAAGCACGATAAACATCTTTTGGTAATCTATCTCTCATTGCATCATCGCCAAAAACCATAGAACCAAAATAATCAGTAATCTTTTGCATATACAGAGCACCTCTCTTACATAAATAATAAATTTTTTCAAAAATATTTGAAAATAAAAAAAGACACTGTAGCTCTATTTGAACTACAGCGCCTTTGCTGTTGTTTAACTAATACTCTAAAACAATTTTTTTGTCAACTAAAATTTATTTTTTTTCGAACAATATTTTTACTTCATTTTAATAATTACTTATCCAAAAAGGAGTTAAATAAATAAATATTTTTTTAATATGCATTTTTTGTATAAATTTACATCTTTTATTAATAAATCATTGAATACATGCTAGACAAAAACTTATCAAATTTATAATATCTAGAATCAAGACAAGGAAGTCTTAATAATAATTAAAGAAAATTTACAATAACATAAAAACAAAAATATAAAAAAATTGAACAAAGGCGTTCGTAGTTATAGAGAAACTACGAGCGTTTTTTCATTTTTGAACCTTTTGATAAAAAATATCAAATAAGGAGAAAAGTAATGGATCGAATAAAAAAAGAAGGAGAAATTAGAATACCATCTGGTTGTGCAATAAGTGGTATTTTTTCAAAACAAGGCAATAGATTCTCTGGGCAAACTGCAATAGACTCTATTCGAGTTATGCATAATAGATCAAATGGATTAGGGGGTGGTTTTGCTGGTTACGGAATTTATCCTGAATATAAAGACTATTATGCCTTCCACATTTTTTACATGGATTCAATTGCAAAAAAAGAATGTATGGATTTTCTTGAAGCTCATTTTGATATGATTAACTTATCAAAAATTCCAACTAGAAAAATTCCATCAATTACTGATGAGCCTATGATATGGAGATACTTTCTATCCCCTCTTCCCACTAAATTAGCAGAAAGTCAATTAGAAGAAGATGAATATGTTGCTAGGTGTACTATTAGTGTCAATTCAAAGATTAAAGGTGCTTTTATTGTATCTTCGGGAAAAAATATGGGTGTTTTTAAAGCACAAGGATATCCTGAAGACGTTGGTGATTTTTATAAATTAGATGAATATAGAGGATATAGCTGGACAGCTCATGGCAGATACCCAACTAACACACCAGGTTGGTGGGGCGGAGCTCACCCCTTTTCTCTATTAAATTATTCAGTCGTACATAATGGTGAAATTTCAAGTTATGATGCTAATAGAAGATATATTGAAATGTTTGGTTATAAATGCACTTTGCAAACCGATACTGAAGTAATTACATATATGATTGATTTTTTAAATAGAAAGAAAAAAATAGACTTAAAAAGAGTTGCTCATATTCTTGCTGCACCATTTTGGAGCACAATAGATAGAATGAATGATCAACAAAAACAAGAATACAAATATTTAAGAAATAATTACGAAAGTTTTTTAGTTACTGGACCTTTTTCTATAATTGTAAGTTATGAAAATGGATTGATGGCACTTAATGATAGGCTTAAGCTTCGTTCTTTAGTTGTAGGAGAAAAAGACGATATGGTTTATATGGCAAGTGAAGAAGAAGCTATTAGAGTTGTAGCGCCAAAATTAGATTCGATTTACTTCCCTAAAGGTGGAGAACCTTACATTGTTGAACTTGAGAAGGAGGTGTAATAATTTATGAAAGTTAATTTAATACAAAGTGAATATGAAGTTATAAGAGATCAAAACAGATGTATAAATTGTAAATTATGTGAACAGCAATGTTCAAATGGTGTAAATTATTATGATAAAAAATTAAAAGCAATGTTAAGTGATGAATCAAAATGTGTAAATTGTCATCGCTGTGTAGCTATATGCCCTACAAACGCTTTAAAGATTGTAAAATCACAACATTGTTTTAAAACAAATTCAAATTGGAGTCATCATGATATTACAAATATATTTAGACAAGCTCAAACTGGTGGGGTATTACTATCTTCAATGGGAAACCCAAAAGAATACCCAGTATATTGGGATAAAATATTAATAAATGCATCTCAAGTTACAAATCCCTCTATTGATCCATTAAGAGAACCTATGGAAACTAGAACTTTTTTAGGAAAGAAAAAACTCGATATAGAATTTGATGAAAATAATAACATAATCACAAAAACAAAACCTCAAATGGAATTAAAAATTCCAATTATGTTTGGAGGTATGAGTTATGGATCAATTAGTTATAATGCTCACAAATCATTAGCTTGCGCTGCTGAAAAACTTGGCATTTTTTATAATACAGGTGAAGGAGGTCTACACGAAGATTTTTATGTTTACAGTGAAAACACAATTGTCCAAGTAGCTTCTGGAAGATTTGGAGTTCATCCAAATTATTTAAAAGCAGGTAAAGCAATTGAAATAAAAATGGGGCAAGGTGCAAAACCTGGAATTGGAGGACACCTCCCTGGGCGAAAAATTACAAAAGAAGTATCAAAGACAAGAATGATTCCAGAAGGAAATGCAGCAATTTCACCAGCACCACATCATGATATTTATTCAATTGAAGATTTAAGACAATTGGTTTACATGCTTAAAGAAACAACTAATTATGAAAAACCTATCATAGTAAAAATTGCAGCAGTTCATAATATAGGAGCCATAGCAAGTGGTATTGCTCGTTGTGGAGCCGATATTATTGCTATTGATGGCTTTAGAGGTGGAACAGGAGCTGCCCCCCTTAGAATAAGAGATAATGTAGGTATTCCAATAGAATTAGCACTAGCCTCTGTTGATAAAAGACTTAGAGAAGAAGGTATTAGAAATGAGGTAAGCCTTGTTGCTAGTGGAACAATAAGATCTTCTGCTGATGTTATTAAAGCTTTAGCTCTAGGTGCTGATGCTGTATATATCTCAACAAGTGCATTAATTGCCTTAGGATGTCACTTATGTAGAAGTTGTCATTTAGGCAAATGTAACTGGGGAATTGCAACTCAAATAAAAAGCCTTTCAGACAGATTAGATCCAAAAGAAGGTTGTGAGAATTTAGTAAACCTAATCAATGCTTGGAAGCGAGAAATTAAAGAAATGATGGGTGGAATGGGTATCAATTCTATTGAAGCATTAAAAGGAAACAGATTAATGCTTAGAGGTATTGGATTAAGTGAAAAAGAATTAGAAATTCTTGGTATTCAGCACGCTGGTGAATAAAATCAGGAGTAATTATGAAAAAATTAACAGTTAATCATATGAGTTTTAAACAATTAAATAGTTTAATTAGAGAAAGTTCTGATAATGTTTTTGAGCTTGATGATGTTCATGGTCAGCGATTTATCGCTGCAGGAATGAAAAATAAAAAAATAACAATAAAGGGAATCCCAGGTAATGCTTTAGGAGCTTGTTTAGATCTCGGAAGTAGAATTTATGTAAAAAATGATTGCCAAGATGCAACAGGTGATACTATGAATGAAGGTGAAATCATTATTTGTGGAAACTGTGGTGATACTGCTGGCTATTCTATGCGAGGTGGGAAATTATTTATTAAGGAATCTGCTGGTTATCGAGCTGGTATTCATATGAAAGCTTATAAAAATGAAAAACCTTCTATAATAATAGGAGATACAGCTGGTAGTTTTTTAGGTGAATATTTAGCTGGTGGGACAATTGTTGTTCTCGGTCTCAATCAAAATGGGAAATGTCCAGTTGGAAATTTTTGCGGAACAGGAATGCATGGGGGTCAAATAATATTAAGAACTGATGAACTCCCAAATGATTTACCAAAACAAGTTGTGACAAGAAAAGCAAAAAAAGAGGACTTAGAATCAATAAAAGAAATTATAAATCAATTTTGTGATGAATTTTCCTTTGACAAAAACACAATATATAATGCAAACTTTTACATATTAGAACCCAATTCAACTATACCATATAGACAGCATTATACAACTATCTAATATAGGGAGGAACAATGGCAAATATTCAATATGAGATTTCACAATTTATAGAAGAAAACAATGTAAAATTTGTTCGACTTGCTTTTTGTGATTTACAAGGAAATCTAAAAAATATATCAATAAGTAGTGATGAATTAGATAGAGCGTTTAAAACAGGAATATCTTTTGATGCATCATCCGTTAAAGGCTTTTTAAACGTTGAACAAAGTGATTTGTTATTATTTCCTGACCCTGAAACATTGCAAGTTTTACCTTGGCGACCGTCAAGTGGAAAAGTTGTAATGATGTATTGTGATATAAGATATTCAGATAAAACTCCTTTCGAATGTGATACAAGATCTCTATTAAAAAATTTTGAAAAAAAATCTAACAAATTAGGATATTCATTTAAAATAGGAAGTGAGTGTGAATTTTACTTATTCAAACTAGATGAAAATGGAGATCCTACTAATATACCATTAGATAATGGAACTTATCTTGATGTTGCACCCAATGATAAAGGTGAAAACATAAGACGTGATATTTGTCTTACATTGCAAGAGATGAATTTTCATACGGAAAGGTCTCATCATGAAAGTGGTCCAGGACAAATGGAAATTGACTTTTCTTATGGAGATTTATTAAATTCTGCAGACAATTTAATCACATTTAAAAGTGTTGTTAAATCTAGTGCAACACTAAATGGTTTATTTGCATCCTTTCTACCAAAACCAATTGAGAATAAAAGTGGGAATGGTATGCATGTAAATATTAGTGTCAAAATTCAAGATACTATAAAAAATGAAAACTTAAGAAACCATATGATTGGTGGTATATTAAAATATTTAAAGGAAATTACAATTTTCAATTCACCAATCTATAATTCATACAGTCGCTTAGGCCAATTTGAAGCTCCAATCCAAATAGGTTGGGGATATGGGAATAGATCTACTACAATTAGAATTCCAAAAGCAAAAGGAAGATATAGTCGATTAGAAGTTAGAACACCCGATACTGCTGCAAACCCTTATATAATTTTTACATTAATATGTGAAGCAGCACTTAAAGGTATTATTAATAAAATTGAAATGCCAGAGGAAACAATTACTAATGCCTTTGAAAATATATCAGGAGATACGCTTCCTACTGATATGCAAGAAGCTATAGAACTTGCAGAAAAAAGTGAATTTTTAAAAGAGATATTACCAGATAAGCTTCTTAATTCTTACTTAGATTTAAAAAAGATTGAGCTTGAAGAATATTTAAAGAGCAAAAAAACTAAAAAAATAACAAAGGAAAAGTATTTCCCTATTTATTAATAAGGAACATTAATAGTGTTTGAATTTGAAAAAATATTAATAGTATCATCAAATGGAAAAGGTCATATGAAATTAAAATCACTCCTTAAAACAAATGGAGTGAAAGGTTCAATGACCTCTTCTTTTTCTTGCGCAAAAGCAAGACAAGAATTGTTATGCCAAAATTATGATATTGTTATTATTGATGCTCCATTAAATGATGAAAATGGAATTGATTTTGCAATAAACATATCAAAAGAATCTTTAACAACTGTATTATTATTAGTAGAAGAGCGATATGTAGGAGATATTTCATCAAGAGTTTATAAATATG
>CAZPTG010000108.1:0-7865 GCA_964589355.1 uncultured Spirochaetaceae bacterium | reverse complement strand
TTATTTTAGATAAATTAATTTTATGTGTTAAGCCAAGATTAAAAGTGTTATCTGATATTGTTGATTTATCAAAATTTTTATTTACAAAACCTGAAGTTGCAGATAAAGAGATGTTTGTTGCAAAAAAAATGGATTTAAAATCATCAACAACAGCATTAATAAAAGCTTATGAAGTGTTAAAAGAAGGTCTAGAGAATGATAAACCTTTTGATGAAATAGAAAATGATATATGTGAAATTGCTAAAGAAATGGAAGTAAAAGTAAATGGTGTTTTTACACCTTTAAGGGTTGCATTGACTTCAAGTAAAGTAAGTCTACCAATGCATGATACTGTAAGTTTGTTAGGTAAAGATGAATGTTATAAAAGAATTGAAAGAGCAATTGAAATGCTAAAGGGAGAACTATAAGATGGCAGAAGTGACTATGGATAAGATTGTATCATTGTGTAAGAGACGTGGTTTTATTTTCCAATCAAGTGAAATATATGGTGGATTAAATGGCGCATACGATTATGGTCCATTAGGTGTTCAATTAAAAAACAATATTAGAGATTTTTGGTGGAAAGAAATGACTCAATTACATGATAATATTGTGGGAATTGATGCCTCCATTCTTATGGCTTCAAAAGTTTGGGAAGCTAGTGGTCATGTTTCTAATTTCAGTGATCCTATGGTTGATTGTAAAGAATGTAAATCACGTTTTAGAGCTGATCAAATTGATTTAAATTCTCCATGTCCTGTTTGTGGAAATAGAGATAGTTTTACTGAACCTAAAAATTTTAATTTAATGTTTGAAACTCATATTGGAGCAAAAAGTGATGCTTCCTCAACAGTTTATTTAAGACCTGAAACAGCTCAAGGAATTTATGTTAACTTTAAGAACGTTGTAGCATCTTCTAGAGTAAAAGTCCCTTTTGGTATTGCTCAAATTGGGAAATCTTTTAGAAATGAAATTACTACTAAAAACTTTATATTTCGTTCTTGTGAATTTGAACAAATGGAGATGCAATTCTTTGTTAAACCTGGGGAAGATGAAAAATGGTTCCCTTATTGGAGAGAACAAAGAATGGCCTTTTATGATAAGATGGGAATTAGAAAAGATAGCCTAAAATGGCATCAACATGGAAGTGATGAATTAGCATTCTATGCAAAAGATGCGTATGATATTCAATTCTTATTTCCAATGGGATGGCAGGAATTAGAAGGTGTTCATAGTAGAACTGATTATGATCTAAAACAACATACAAAATTCTGTGGTAAAAAACAAGAATATTTAGATCCAGTAACAAATGAAAGATATATACCTTATGTTGTTGAAACTAGTGCAGGATTAACAAGAAATGTGTTAATGGCTCTTTGTGATGCATATGAAGAAGAAGACATCGATGGGGATAAGAGAACTGTATTACATTTTCATCCATCTATTGCTCCAATTGAAGTTGCGATATTACCATTAGTGAAAAAAGATGGTATTGCAGATATGGCTAAAGATTTAGAAAGAGAATTGAGAAGTGAGTTTTCAACATTTTATGATCAAAGTGGTGCAATTGGCAGAAGATATAGAAGAATGGATGAAATTGGAACTCCTTATTGCATAACTTTAGATTATGATACAAAAGAAAATGATACAGTTACTTTAAGATTTAGAGATTCAATGGAACAAGTTAGAGTTCATAAAAATGAATTGATTAGCACAATAAAAGAAGCAACAAAGAATTACAAAAGGAAATAAAATGAATAGTGCTTTACAAACATTAAAAGATAGAGGTTTTATTAAATCTTGCACTGATATTGATGCATTAAGTGATTTAATGGATAAAGAAAAGGTTAAGTTTTATGTTGGAGTAGATCCAACAGGACAAAGTGTTCACGTTGGGCATATGGTTCCCTTTTTTGCAATGCACCATCTTCAAAATGCAGGACATCTACCAATTGCTTTAGTTGGTGGTGGAACAGGTATGATTGGAGATCCCTCTGGTAAAACAGAGATGAGAAAAATGTTAACTAGTGAACAAATTGATAAAAATTGCGAAAGTATCAAAAAGCAGCTTGGAACAGTAGTTGATTTTAGTGAACAAGTTGATCCTTCAAAAGGTCAAGCAGTTATGTTAAACAATGCTGATTGGTTAACCAACTTAAATTATATAGAATTTTTAAGAGATATTGGTAAGCATTTTTCTGTAAATAGAATGTTGACTTTTGAGTCTTATAAACAAAGATTAGAAAGAGGTTTGTCATTTATTGAATTTAATTATCAATTATTACAATCATATGATTTTTTAATATTGTATCAAAAAGAAAATTGTCGTCTACAAATTGGGGGCGATGATCAATGGGGTAATATTGTTAGTGGTATTGATTTAATTAGAAAAAAAGGTGGAGAGGATTGTTACGGATTAACCTTTAATTTAATTACCAGATCTGATGGTAAAAAAATGGGTAAGAGTGAAAAAGGTGCCGTTTTCTTAGATCCAGAATTATTTTCACCTTATGATTTTTATCAATATTGGAGAAATGTAAATGACGCTGATGTAATAAAATTTATGAAATTATTTACATTCCTTTCACTTGATGAAATTGCAGAATATGAAAAAGAAAATGTAAATATTAATGAAGCTAAAGAAAAATTAGCTTATGAACAAACAAAAATAGTGCATGGAATTGAAGAAGCTGAAAAAGCAAAAACAGCTGCAAAAGCTATGTTCAGTTCAAGTGCAAAAGCTTCTCTACAACAAAGAGAAGGTATGCCAAGTATGGAAATAGAAAAAAGTAAACTTGAACAAGGTATTCCTATATTAAGTTTATATTCTTCTACTTCTTTGGCTTCTTCAAATAGTGAGGCAAGACGTTTAGTTACAGGTGGTGGGGCCTCTATAAATAATACAAAAATTACAGATACAAAATATGTTGTAAAAGATGATTTATTAGATGAAGAGAGCGAGCTAATTCTAAGAGCAGGTAAAAAGCGCTTCTTTAGAATAATAGTAAAATAATTATAAAATAGAATTAAGTATAATAATTCTAAAAAGGATGGTATTTATGAAGAAAAAACTATTAATAACAAGTTTAATTTTATCTTTAGCTTTAACCTCTCTTTTTGCTCAAGCAGAATTTGAAAAAGCTAATCAAGAAAATATTGTAAATGTAGAACTTGCTGTAATGGCAGGACCTACAGGTTTTTCTAGTGCAAAAATAGCAAAAGATAATGGGAATATTGGATCAAATGTAAAAGTTAATACTAGTGTTTATGCATCTCCAACTGAAGTAATTGCAAAGTTAACTAATGGAGAAGTAGATGTTGCAGCTCTACCAACTAATTTAGCTGCTATTTTATATAATAAAGGTGTTGATTTAAAAATGGCTGCTGTTATTGGTAATGGTATGTTGTCCATAGTATCTAGAGATAAAGTAGATTGGATGGATAGTACAATTCAAATCCCAGGAGGGCCCTCAGCAACTCCTTCACAAATAGCAAGTATGTTAGTTAGTGAAAATTCAATGAATATTGAAGATTTTGATTTAGATTATAGTATTACATCTTCAGCTCAGTTAACACAATTATTAATTGCAAAAAAAGCATCTACAGCTTTATTACCTGAACCATTTATTACTATGGCCTTAGCAAAGAGTGATGATATGAAAGTAGTACTAGATGTGCAAAAGTTATACAAAGAAACAACAGGATTAGATAATTATCCAATGACTGTTATTGTAGTACAAAATGATTTTATATCAAATAATCCACAAGCTTTAAATGCGGTTTTAAAAGCTTATGAGGACAGTGTTGATTTTGTATTAAACAATCCAAAAGATGCAGCTAAAACAATTGAAGAAATTAATATAATGCCTGCTGCAATTGCTGCGCCTGCAATTCCAAATTGTAATTTAGTATATAAATCAATAGATGAAGCAAAAGATGAAGTTATCACTTATTTCAATTTATTATTCAACTTTAATCCAAAATCAGTTGCTAATAAATTGCCAAATGAAGAATTTTATCTATAAGAAATGAAAAAAAGTAAAAAAGCCTTAACTAAAATATCAATAATTGTTATATCTGTTTTATCTTTATTAATAATATGGCAAATGACTTCTCTAGCATTAGATTCACAAATTTTAATGCCAGGAGTTATTGATGTTTTACTGAGGCTTTTTGAATTATTTTTTTCAAAAAATTTTATATATAATGTTTTATCAACTGTGATTAGAGCTTTTGATAGTTTTTTGATAATAATAATTCTTGCAACAATTTTTGGAACACTTTCTGGCAAATTTAAGATATTAGGATGGTTTATGACTCCAATTCTAACAGTTCTTAAAACAACTCCGGTTATGAGTGTTATTTTATTAGCTTTTATTTGGTTTGAAACAGGAACTGTTCCAATATTTTCAGCTTTTTTAATGGGTTTTCCAATAATGTATATGATGATGGAAGGTGCTGTAGAAAATTTAGAATTTGAAATGGATCAAATGTGCTATCTCTATGGATTTACTAATTCACAAAAAATTAGATACTATATTATTCCAACTCTGGCAAAATCCTTTTCTTTAGGAGCAAGACAAACCTTATCTATGGTTTGGAAGGTTGTTGTAGCTGCAGAGGTTTTAACTATACCAAAATTTGGAGTTGGAGCAAAAATGCAATTTGCTCAAATACAACTTGAAACAGCTGAAGTTTTCTCATGGACTTTAATTGCAATAATATTATCTGCATTAGGGGATTTTCTTTTTAATTTAATTGAAAAAATAGTAATTAAAATATCTAGATATAGGAAGGAGAAAAAAGCAATATGAGAATTGAAAATTTATCCTTCAGTTATAAAGATACATTAATCTTTGATAATTTTAATTTGGATATAGAAAATCAAAAAATATGTTCAATTGTAGGTGCTTCAGGTTGTGGTAAAACTACTTTATTAAAATTAATTTCTAATTTAGAAAAACCATTAAAAGGCACAATTAGAAAAGAAGATAATGAAAAAGGTGCTGTTAGTTATTTATTTCAAGAACCTAGACTTTTAAGGAGTCAAACAGCTTTTAGCAATTTAGATATTGTTCTTTCTGCTTCAATTGTAGATAAAAAAGAGAGAAAAGATAAAGTTTTATATTATTTAGAAAGAGTTGGGCTTATTGATCATAGATGTAAATATCCTAGTGAATTATCAGGAGGTATGAAACAAAGAGTAGCTATTGCTAGAGCTTTTGCATATCCTTCACATTTAATTTTGATGGATGAGCCTATGCAAGGTCTAGATATTAGTTCTAAATATGATGTTTTAGAATTGTTTAAAGAAATGTGGGATAATGATCCTCGTACAACTTTATTTGTTACTCATGATTTAAGAGATGCTTTGTTGATGGGCAATAGTGTTGTTTGTTTAGGGAATCCTCAAAAACCAAGTCTAATAATAGATCTCAAACAAGAAAAGCCATTAGGAAATGAAAGAATCGGATATTATGAAAATAAAATATTATATACAATTTTAAATAAAAATTTATAGATCCGCATTTGATTTAAGTTAAATATGATATATAGATTAGTTTAAAACTAAAAAATAAAGTTTGCTAAAAGAAATAATAAAATTCACTCTAAACAATTAATCAAATATTATAATTTAATTAATTGAATATTAAATAAAAATTTTCTTAAAAAACAAGCCCTCATAACTTATAAGATATTATTTCAGTAAATAAAATATCTTAAAATGAGGGCTTCATGTAATAATTTAATTATTTATTTAATAATTAAGCTTTTGTTTCCCATAAATCGTGTAAATTACAATAAGCAAATGCAGCAATTAGTTTATCGCCATCAGCTAGTGAAAATTTAACTACAGGATCATCATTAGGTGATAAGTTTTTTCTTTGACCACCATGTTCTGTTTGAATGTAAATCCATGAAATTAAATGTTTTTCACTCATTGGATGTGGGGTTGAGCCAACTTTAACTGTTACTTCATTACCATCAACACTAATTACAGGAACATGCTTTTCACCAGCAGCATCAACACTATTAGGTTCTAATTTTTCCATTTGTTCACCACAGCAAACTACAGGAACTCGACCATCACGAATTTTAGAAACGATGTTTCCACAATGTCTACAAATGTAAAATTCTTGTTCTTTCATTATTTTTTCTCCTATAAATATATATATATAATATCATACATTTTTATAAAAACAAACTATTATTTATTGATATTAAATATCAATTAACATTTAATATCAATAAAATCAAGTACTTTTAAATATATAATGAAAAAAATTGAATTTTATACATATCCTTGAGCAAGCATTGCATCAGCTACTTTTAAAAATCCTGCAATATTAGCACCATCTGTAAAATTATTATGTGTACTATAAGTGTCAGCAGCTTCGCTAATTTGTTTATAGATATTTCTCATAATAACTTCTAGTTTTTCATCAACTTCTTGTTTTGTCCAAGAAATTCTACCACTGTTTTGACTCATTTCTAAACCTGATACAGCAACTCCACCAGCATTTGCAGCTTTTCCTGGTAAGAATAAAACATTTTTTGCTTGGAATAATCTATGTGCTTCAAGGCAAGTTGGCATATTAGCACCTTCACCAACTAATTTTATTCCATTAGCAATCATATGTTCTGCATCTTTTAAATTTATTTCATTTTGAATAGCACAAGGGAAAGCTAGATCTGCTTTAACATTCCATAGTTCATTGTATTCTTCATTTCCAGTTCTAGCTATATAAGTAGCATTAGAATATTTTTTGATATATTCGCTGATTCTACCACGTCTTACATTCTTTAATACTTTAATCCATTCTAATTTTTCATCATCTATACCATCAGGATCAATAATTACACCATTAGAGTCACTTATTGTAACAACTTTTCCACCTAATTGATTAATTTTCTCAATTGTATATTGAGCAACATTACCTGATCCAGATACTAAACATGTCTTATTTTTAAAAGAATCATTTTCAGCCTCTAGTACTGCTTGAGATAAATATATTAATCCATAACCTGTTGCCTCTGGGCGAATTAAAGAACCCCCAAAAGATAAGCCTTTACCTGTTAATACACCAGTTACTTCATTTTGCATTCTTTTGTATTGTCCAAACATATATCCAATTTCTCTTCCACCAACACCCATATCTCCAGCAGGAACGTCAGTATTAGCACCAATATGCTTAGCTAATTCAGTCATAAAACTTTGACAAAAACGCATTACTTCATTATCACTTTTACCTTTAGGGTTAAAGTCAGCACCACCTTTACCTCCGCCCATTGGAAGTCCAGTTAATGAATTTTTAAAAACTTGTTCAAAAGCTAAGAATCTTAAAATTGATAAATTAACTGAGGGATGGAATCTTAATCCCCCTTTATAGGGACCTAAAGCACTGTTTTGTTGAACTCTATATCCTCTATTAATTTGAAGCTTCCCATTGTCATCAACCCAAGGTACTCTAAACATAATTACTCTCTCAGGTTCTACAAGTCTATCAAGTATTTTGTGATAAACAATTTGAGGTTCTTCTGAAACAACTCCATCAACAGATGTTAAAAATGTTGTAACCGCTTGTTGGAATTCTTTTTGGCTAGGATCTTTTTGAATTACATAATCCAAAATATTTTGAGTTTCTTTGTGCATATTAATAATCTCCTTGTATTATTGTGAATAAATATTCAATTTTTGTATATTATAATAATTTTTAAATATAGGGTAAAGTAGATTATTTAAATAATTTTTTAGGTATATATAAAAAAATCATTGTCTGGTATTGTTGAGAAACTTAAAATGTATCAAAATAATTATATTAAGATAAAAAAAATTTAATTTTTTTTTAATTTTATGCAATAAAATACAATATGTTATAGTTGTT
>CAZPTG010000107.1:0-7867 GCA_964589355.1 uncultured Spirochaetaceae bacterium | reverse complement strand
AGGAAATGGGTATCAACACCCATTTCCTTTGATATTTCTAAATCATCTAATTTAATTTTTGTTAAATCAGAATAAATTTTGAAACAAACTAATAAATTCATTATTTTTTCCCATTATAAGGAAGTATAGTACCAATATTCATAATTCCATTAGGATCAAAAGCTTCTTTTAATTTTTTAATCATATATAAAGCAGAACCATGTTCTTTATCAATCCAATGAACTCTGTGTTTACCAACACCATGATGGTGACACATAGATCCACCTGCTGCAATTGTTTCTTCACAAATAATTTTCTTAATTGGAAGATGGTATTTATCAATTTCTTCTTCTGGTTTATCAACATTTACTTTATACCAATATACAAAGTATAAGTTAATACCATTTGAATAACAGTGTGAAGCATGGCCCCCAAAAATTGTTAAATCAGGAATTTCAGTAGTAACTCTTTCTACACATGTTTGATAAATAGATTCAACAGAACTCCATGGAGCTGAAATTTCTGTTGTACAACAAACAATATCTGTTTCTAATACATCTTTTCTTTCTTCTTCAATTCGAGAAGCATCCCAGTTTAAATTTGCAAACCAATTTTCTACTAATTTAGTTTCAACAGGAGTACATTCTGGATGATTTTGCATTATTTCTCTAATACCTTCTGCAGTTGCATGAGAAATTAATTTTGGACCTTCTGAAACAAAAACTAATACACATTTTCCAGCTGCAAAATGGGAAAAGTGTTCTTTACCATCTTCTGCATCATATAAACGAGCTACTGATGGTCTATAACCTTCAACCATAACTTCTCGCATGATTTTTAAGCCATCTTCCATTTTCTCTAATGTAAAACCTAAACATTCTTGGAATTCTGGATAATATTTCCATAACTTAACAGTTACTTTTGTGATAAAGTTTGTAGTTCCTTCATTACCTAAAACAATATGACGGATATCAGGACCTGCACTTCTTCTTGGTACAGCTTTTATATCACTAATAGTACCATCTGGAAATACAGTTTCAACACCAGCTAGCATATCTTCCATTCCACCATATAAAGTAGAAAATTGTCCAATAGATCTAGTTGCAACTAATCCACCCATCATTGCAATTGGTTTAGATTGAGGAGAGTGTCCTGTTGTAAAACCTAATTTTCTACAAGCATCTTCTAAATCTTCAAGAACAACACCACACTCAGCGGTAGCTTGCATATTAACAGGGTCAATATCAATAATCTTATTCATATTAGAACCATCTAATACAATTGAATTTCTAACTATAGTTTCAAGTCCACCTTCTGTTGCAGAGTGTCCTGTTCTTGGAACTACATTTATTTTTTTTGCATTACAAAAACGTAATATTTGAGAAACTTGTTCAGCATTATCAACAAAAACTACAGCTGCAGGTAAAGGATTTGTAAATACTTTATGATAACCTTCATATTTTCTAAATCTATCATGAGTCGCATCTTCTAATACTTCTTTATCAACTACAACATTATCATTACCTACAAAATTTTGCATTTGTAGAATTATTTCTTCTTTAGTAATTTCCATTAAGAAACTCCTTATCTTCTATTATTTATTTAAAAATTTTATATATTTCTTTATTTATTGGATCAGAATATTCTTTAATATTTCGATAAATATTATTTTCTACCTTATTATAAAGTTCTGTATTTTCTTTTTTTGGATCAAATTTATTTTTTATTCTAACCATACTTTTTACAGCAGTTTCATAATCAGGATATTCACCTACTCCTACCGCAGCACATATAGCAGCACCAATTCCAGCAGCATTATTTACTTCATTTCGTTGAGCTGGCATACCAAATACATCTGCAAAAATTTCCATAAACAATGCTGAATTTGAGCCTCCTCCTGAAATAATTAAATGATCAGGCTTATAACCCATTTCTTCAAACATATCTGCCATGCTCATATGAATTGTCATTGCAATTGATTCTAATATAGAACGGTACATATGAACTCTTTTATGTCTTCCATCAAATCCAATCATAAAGGCTTTTCGATAGTGCATACCAACAGGAGCCATAAATTCAGGAACAGTTATTAAACCTTCACAACCAGGAGAAACACTTTCAGCTTCTTTATCTAATATTGCTTCTACTATTGTATTCTCTTGATTTGCAAATTCTTCCCAAGGAATTCCTAAAATATCTTTAAACCAAGAGACACTCCACATACCTCTTCTAATGCCTTGCATTCCTTCGTATAAATATTTATGAGGGATTGCAGATAAATTAGACCAATAATGTTTAGCACTATCATTAAACTCATGACCATTTATCATTCCTCCAATGTAGGTACCCAATGAAACTAAACATGAAGTATCATCTATGATTCCAGCTCCTAAACCTTCAGTAGCTTTATCATTTGCTGTTGCAATTACAGGACAACCAATTGGAAAACCTGTTTCTTTTGAAGCTTCTTCTGTAATTTCACCTAGCTTTTCACCCGGCATTACTAAATCAAATAAATTTTCTCTGCTAATATTATAAGGTTTATAATCTTCTTCATTTTCACTCCAAGACCAAGTTTCTTTATCAAAAGGACCGTATACACCTTCATAGTTTGCAGCAGTATCTTTAAACTCATTTGTTAATCTATGTGTCAAATAAGCTGTTGTTGTTGCAATATATTGAAAATCAGGAATGTTTCCAGGATAAGGTTTTTCTAATCTTTTATCCATCCAATTTATAATTGGAGCAACTAACATTCCGTTTTTATCTAGATATGAACGACAACATCTAATACTACCTAAACCAATACCAATGATATCATTTGGATTACCTTCAAATTTATTAATTAATCTTCTACAAGTCCTTTTTAAAGAAACCCATAAATCATCACCTGGATGTTCTGCAGTATCTGCATCTGGTGAATATAGCGGGCTGAGGAGAGTTTTCTCCTCACAAATTATATTACCCTTAACATCAAAAATACTAACTTTTGTGCTTTGTGTTCCACCATCAATACCCACTAAATATCTCATTTAATTCTGACTCCTAAATTTTTTAAATATTTTATGCCTCTTCAGCATTGGCAGCTTTTGTTGCTGCAATTTTTTCTTTGTTTCTCTTATTGTGTATCATTAATAAAATAACAAAGACAAGGCCTACAAGCATTGTAAATAACATATATGTAAATACCATTTTATAACCTTGTGCTCCAGGATATTTATCTAACCAACTACCAATTAAAGTTGGGTTAAAGAAATCTGGAGAGAATCCAATAAACATTGCTAAACCAGCAACTGTACCATATATTGATTTTGGAGTTCCTGCTTCACCTATAATTGCATAATACATACCACGCATACCATAAATAGCAAATGAAGAAGTAACTAAAATAATAACAATAACTGCTGCAGCTGTGCCAGCTGGAACTATTAAAAGAGCTGCTAAACAAAGAGCAAATAAAGTTCCAAAAATTCCAATAAGGGCTGCACATCTACCACCCCAATGTTGTGAAATAAATCCACTTAAAGGAGCTGCGAATAATCTTGCAACGTCTTTTCTAATAATACCAACATAACCTGCTAATACTGCACTAAAGCCTAATACTTGTTGTGTATATGGTTGCATGTATGAAGATGCAGAATAAACAGAATATACACAGAAAATTGTTCCAGCGCATAACCAAGTTGTAGGATATTTTGCAGCTTTTCCCATATCTTTTAAAATACCAACACTACTTGTAGCTTCAGCCTCTCTATTATCTGGCATAAAGAACCAAGAAATAATACCACAAATAATTGAAAGAACAGACATTACTACTATAACAGCACCAATTCCACCCATTGCTTTAAATACTTGCATTAATCCTAGCCACATAACAATAACAAATACACCTCTAATCCCTTCAAAATAACCAAAAACTTTACCTTGACCATCTTTCTTTTCTAATAAAGAAATAGCTTTAGTCATTGTTGGCCAGAACATACCAATGTTAGTAATTGCCCATATTGCATGAATTATCATAACAACTACAAAAGAAGGTGATGTTGATAACCATAGACCTAAAATACCACAACCTGTTGCAGAAATTGTAAATAATTTCTTATGTGATACTCTATCAGCTATCCAGCCTCCTGGGATATATAAGAACATTGATAATAATCCAAACAAACTTGCTGACATACCAAATTGAGTATTATTTTGATTCAAGAACTCTCTTAGAGGTTCATATAAAGCCCATCTTAAATAAGGCAATTCAGTGATAACACCTGTTGTTAAACAAATAACAGCAAAAGTAATCCATTTTGTTAATTTCTCGTTTTTTTCCATCTTTCTTTCCTTTTGTTTTTTTTTATTTATTTAATAAGATTGTTATCTTACTAAATACCCTCCATCAACAGTTAATACTGTGCCATTTACATAATTAGAAGCATCACTTGCTAAGAATACACAAGGTCCCATTAAATCATAAACATCACCCCATCTATTTGCAGGGACATGATTTAATATAGTTCTACTTGCTTTTTCATCTGCTCTTGTATCTGCAGTTAATTTAGTTGCAAAATATCCAGGAGCTATTGTATTTACTTGAATGTTAAATTGAGCTACTTCATCACACATTGCTTTAGCTAATCCTGAAATACCATGTTTTGTTGCAGCATATGCTGGATCCCATTGACCACCTAAGAAAGTAAATAATGATCCAATATTAATAATTTTTCCTTTATTTTGAGGAATCATATATTGAATAGCTTCATGAGACATTTCAAAAGCTGCAGATAAATTCAATGCAACAACTTTATCCCAGCTATCTTTATCGAATTTTCTAACATCTTGTATATTAATTCCTCTACCAGCACAGTTAACTAAAATATCTATACTACCAAAAGTTTCTACACAATCTTCAACAACTCTTTTACATTCCCCTTTAGCTGTTATATCAGCTAAAACCAATTTATATTTTACACCACATTCTTCAATAATTTTTTGAGTTTCACCCTCATCATCGACTAATGATACAGCTAAAACATTTGCTCCTGCCTTTGCTAGTGCAGTTGCAAATCCTTGACCAAGGCCTGAATTTCCCCCAGTAACTAAAGCATTTTTGCCTTTTAGTGAAAAAAGCCCCAATTCAAAATCCTTAATGTCATTCATATAAATCCTCCAATTATAAAATTAAAAAATCAAATTATTTAATATATTTTAAAATAAAAAAAACGAGAAAAATGAGCTTATAAAAAAACACAACTTGTGCTTTTTAAACAAACTTACTTTCCTCGTTTTTCTATTCTAACGATTAAAAATTATTTTTTATTACTTTACCGTACCAAACAAAATTTGAGTTGTCAAGAAATTTTTTTTAAATATTTTTTCAGTAAAAATAGGTTAAAAAGTATTAATTATAAATTAAATTTTATATTAACAATTATTTCATAATTACATATATCTATTTTACAAAAAAACTAATTTTATTATTTATGATACTAATTCTAAATCACACTAGAAAAGTGATTGAGACCAATAAAATATCAATTTTACAAGTAATATACTTTTATTTAAATTAACATATTTATCTACTTCATCTTTAATAATTATTCTTTAGTAAAATAAGAAAACTAATTGTACACAAATATTAACAATAACAAGTATATTTATTTAATATATTTTGACTCTATTTATTATTTAATTTATTAACATAAAAAAAATAATGAAGATATAATATAGTTTCAAAAGAGAAATACAGCAATCAAAAATAAAATGGGGCAATAAAAAGAGACTATATATTATTAATCTAATACAAAAGGATGGGGTAATAAATCTTGAAATAAGTATTTTACATGAGTACCATTTTTATCATTTTTTGCATAATTTACATCTACTAAATGAATTTCAGTATCATTTTTACAAAATTCACTTAAAACTTGTAAACATAAAGCACAAGGAGGAGCTGGTGGATTATCTTCACTAACCACTACTACCATTTTTATTCCGGTTTCTCCTTCTTTAGATAATAAATTCATTATAGCACCACGCTCTGCACAAATAGTAGCACCGTAACTAGCATTTTCAACATTACAGCCAGGGTATATGTTATTAGTAGAAGCACTAACTACACTAGCTCCTACTTTATAATGTGAATAAGGAGTATATGCATTCTCTCTTGCTTTATAAGCTATTTTTATAGCATTTTCTAATAATTTTTCTCTAGAGAAAAGATATTCTTTTTCAAAACATTTAACTGCACCATATTTAACTCTATCATCTTTAATGCATTCATCAATAAATGAAATCAAATCTTCTTTTGACTTAAAATCTTCAATAAAATTAAAATCATCGAAAACAAACATTGCTCCTTTTTTTTCAAGAGCAGAAGCTTCAAAGTTTGTAGACAGTGCAATAACATTACATTTTGCATTTTTTGCAGCACTAACACCTGCTAAACTATCTTCGAATACTAAACAATTTTCATAAGGGACTTTTAAATTCAAAGCAGCATAATGATATATATCAGGATTCGGTTTATTTCTTATTATATTATCACCAGTGACAACTAAATCAAAAAAATCCTCATCAAAGCCAATTGAATTTAAATTTTTCAAAACTTTCTTTTTTCTAGCACTAGAGACAATTGCAATTTTAAAATTTGCTGCTTTTGCTTTTTTTACAAAGGCTACAGCTCCTTTTACACTTGGTATATCACTTAAATAATATCTTTTATAAATTTCATCTATTGTTGTTTTAAAATCAATTTTTTTATTTCTTAATTTAGAAACATTTTCTACAAAAAATTGATCCCCACCTCCCATGTAGTCAACAATCTCATCAAATGTAATATCAATTCCTAATTCATTAAAAACATCAACTGCGATTTGACCAATAACTTTCTCTGAATCTACTAAAACTCCATCTAAATCAAATAAAATTGCTTCAATATTCATATAATTGTGCCTCTATCGATAATTTAAGCCAAGGCTATAATACCTTGGCTATAATTTTAATTTATATATGAAAATATTATTTCCAATATGTTTTTTGTTGATGAATTTCATTTTGTTTAACAAATAAACCATCACCAGGTATACCTAAGTATACATCTTCACTCATTAATAATCGACCCCTCAAATATGTAGCTTTTACTTTACCAGTTACTTCAAAACCATCATAAACTGAATATTTTGCAGCTGTGTGCATATTCTCATTCGATATTTTCCAAGTTTCATCAGGATCGAATAATACAATATCAGCATCTGCACCTGCTCTTAAATTCCCTTTTTGAGGATATAAACCAAAAGCCTTTGCAGGACCTGTTGAGAGTAAATTTACTAATTGTGATAAACCAATAGCTCCATGATTAAAGGCAAAGGTATTCAACAATACTAACAATTCCTCAGTTCCTGGAATTCCTGGGAAAATTGATCTACAATCATCACTTTCTAGTTTTTGATCATAAGTAAAAGTACAATGATCAGTTGCTACTACTTGAATTTCTCCATGCATTAGAGCTTCTTGTAATGCAAGATTATCCTCATGAGTTCTCAAAGGAGGAGTCATAACATATAAAGGACCTTTATCTCCTTCTAATTTAGACCTATCTAAGAATAGATAATGAGGAGTGGTTTCAACTAAAACATCCAAACCCTTATCTCTATACTCTCTTATAACTTCTAAACCTTTTTTTGATGAAAGATGAACTACATATAAGCCCATATCCAAATCTAATGCTATTTTAGCAACAGTTTCAATTCCTCTTGCTTCTACTTCACTAGGTCTTAAATCAGCATGATCTTTTGCTGAAAAAGTACCCTCCCACTCATCACTAATTTTTGTAACAAGTGCATCATCTTCACAATGAACACAAACCATCATATCTAGTTTTTTACATTCTTTAAAA
>CAZPTG010000106.1:0-8051 GCA_964589355.1 uncultured Spirochaetaceae bacterium | reverse complement strand
AGCTTTGCTTCGTTTCTTCTTCTAAGGGTAATATCACTAAAGACTAATAAAAATCCAGGCTCATCACATTCTTCAAAATCTTCTATCTTTTCTACACTTAATAGGATTGTTTTAACTTCTTCACCCCATTGATAATTAAATTCATTATCTTCCTCATTATATCCTATTTTATTAAATTCAACTTGAAGATAATTTAGAATATTTTTATCAATAATTATATTTGATAAATATGCACCTTCATAAAGTTTTTGCCTATTTATAGGGGGTAGCATTCTTGCGAATTTATTTATATATACTACTCTTTTTTTACTATCAACTAAAACAATACCTTGAGGAAGGTTATCAAGTGCATGCTCAAGTGTAGTAATATGAGCATCTTCTCTTTTTATAAGTTGTACTATTTGCTCTTTATCGAGTTGTTCAATTTTTTCTAAAGCTTTTACTACAAAATTATGCATTAACACACTCCATCATTTTCCTATATATATTCTCAAACATATTCTTCTTTGGCAAATTAAAGACTCTTTGATTGTTATACAATTGACTTATTTCACTAATAATCTTATTAGCAATAAAAGAATCTATTATATCTCTTTTATAAGAGTCTTCTATTTTAACAATAAGTTGATTTAATATAAAATCTACATTATTAGAAGAATCTAATTTATTTATACAAAAAGCTAATCTATCACTACTTAAATACCGTTTTGAATTAAAAGATTTAATAATCTCTTGTAGTGAAGAATCTATTTCATTCATTTTCATACCACTAGAACTTAAAAAGAACTTTATTAAATTATCAATTGTTTTATCTTCAAGATTAAAAGGTTTTAATAACTGTAATTGTTTTTCGCTTTCTATCTCTGCAAAATTATATTTTCTAACTCTAGATAATATTGTTTTCATAATTCTAGATGGATTATTAGATAATAAAATGAAATATACATTCTTATTAGGTTCTTCTAAGATTTTTAATAAACTATTTTTTACACTTTCATTAGCTTTTTCTATTGATTCAATAATAACAATTCTAGCTTTTTCATTAACTAAAGTATTACTTAGCCAAGTTTGAAGAGATCTAACCCCATCAACACTGAGATTGGTTAAATTTTTTTTACTAACTTGAAATAAGGGTTTAAGCCTAAGTTTTAATTCTTTAGAAAATCTTTGAGCTTCTCTTATCTTTAAGACTTCTCTATTTGATGCAAATTCACTTATTAATTCACTTGCTTGATATGCACTATCAAATAATTTCTTATTTTTATCAGTGTATATAGAATTATGATATGATAATAAAAATATCCTAACATTTTGAATTAAAAAATTTTTTGTAAATTCATTTCTATTCTTTATATATTGTTGCAATGCAACTTCAATCCTATTTTCACTATCTCTATTTGATACAACTACTAAATTTTGCATCAAGTATTTATCATATAATTTACAAGAATCACATTTACAATCTTCTTTAAATTGAGGATTTCTACAAGAGAGAACCTTAGCAATTTCTATAGCTGCACTCATTTTTGATGTATATTTAGGTCCACAAAATAAAGTAGAATGACTAAAAGTATTAGTTTTAATTGCATTTTCAAAAATTAAAGCCAATTCATATTGTGTATTTCTTAATTTAGTTAACATTAGTTATAAAATCCTCTGCTATTGGAATTATTGGAGAAAAAACTTTAGAAAATAAATATGAATCATTTATTAAATCAGAAATGTCAAAAAGATGTTGATAAGTTAATAACATTAAAATAACTGCACAAATTGTTAGAGTAAATACTATAGCCCAGATAAAACCGAGTAGTGAATTAATTGCTCCAAGGCCTATACCTTCAAGTACTGTGGAGAGCATATTTCCTATAATAAGAGTAATAATATATCCTATGAAAAAACAAATCATATAACTTAATAAAGCATCAATTAAAATTGGCATATTAAATCTTGATAATAATTGCTGAGAAACTAATTCACTAAACATAAGACCTGCTATTAAGCCTATTAATAAAGCGGCTTTTGATGCAAAACTCTTAGCAAAACCTTCAAAAGCACCAGCTATTCCTCCAATAAAGGCGATTGCAATTATTATTATATCTACAATGTTTAATACCGTTGAACCAATTACTAATGTGAAATCCATATTAACCTCTCTTTAATTTATTAAATCAACAATTCTTTCATAAATTAACTCATTAGAATTAATTATATTGTATTCTTTGAAAGCTTTATTCCTATTTTCTATAACTTTATTATCGAATAATTCTCTTATAGTGTCTATAAAATAATCAGAATTTTCTAAGACTTCAAGAAGATTTAAATTTTTATAAAACTTAGAATTTAATACTTGCTCACCTCTGCTTGAATTTGTTTTTAAAGGGATAGCTAATATATTTTTTTTAAATGCAATTTCTTCATTAAGTGCATTTGCTCCGCATCTACTAATAACTAAGTCTGCTTTTTTTAACAAATAACCTAATTCTTTGTTTATATATTTTGTACATATATAGTTTTCTCTTTTCAACTCTCTATAAGATAACTCACCCATTTGATGGTATATATTGTAGTTACTCAATAAATCATCTAGATTTTTATCAATTAATTTATTTATTTCAAGCGCACCTAAAGAACCTCCAAGCACTAATATCATCTTCTTTTTTTTATCAAAGGTTTTATCCATTTTTTGCACTATAGGTAAAACATTTTCTCTAAATTTAAAATTGTTTGATTTAATAATATCTCTTTCATATTGTTCTATATCTAAATCTTTAAAAAATAATAAATCTTTTCTTATTGGATTTCCACAATAATAATATCTTTTATCCTTTTTTTCACTATCGTTTAGATAAAAACCTTTTAATATTATATTTGCAACTTTAGAATTAAGTTTTGTGGCTAGTCCTAAGGTAATATCTGATTCATGTGTTATTATCTTAATATTTAAATTCTTAGCAGCATATACAACTGGGACTGATACGAAACCACCTTTAGAAAACAACAAATCTGGAGTCTCTTTTTTTAATATTTTCTTAGCTTGAAAATATCCAATAAAAATTCTGAAAAAATCTATAAAATTTTTTAGAGACATATACCTCCTAAGCTTACCACAGCTAATAGAATAATATTTAATATCTATAGATTCAATAATCTCTTTTTCTCTTTTATTTGACCTTCCTATCCAAAGATATTCAATAGTTTTATCTTCATCTTTCTCTTTTAGATAATCAATAATTGAGATTGCGGGGTATATATGCCCAAGCGTACCCCCACCTGTAAATGCAACTTTCATATAAAAAAAATACCATAGAGTTATAAATAAAGCAATAATAGAGTCAATTTGACACAAGATGTTAATTTATAATATAATATTTTTATTATTATTTACATATTGTTAAATTATTATTATTTTTTATTATATATAGTTGATATATTCTTTTTGATTGAAAATTAATGCTTTACCATTGAGCTGTTTTCAATGTATAATAGTGTATATAGCCAAAAAATACATTTGGAGAAATAAATGGCAAAATCAATATTTCGAGCTCTTTTCGGTTCTAAATCGGATCGTGATTTAAAAACTCTTATGCCTATAGTAAAACTAGTTAACGAACAAGAAAGTTGGGCAAAATCATTAAAGAAAGAAGACTTCATTAAACAAACAGAAGAATTAAAAAAACAAATTCAATCTAATGAAAAGACTTTAGAAGACATATTACCAACGGCTTTTGCTCTAGCAAGAGAGGCAGCCTATAGAGTATTAGGACAAAGGCATTATGATGTACAAATAATGGGTGCTACAGTCCTTCATCGTGGTAAAATCTTAGAAATGAAAACTGGTGAAGGTAAAACTTTAACTTGTGTACCTGCTGCGTATCTAAATGCACTTGAAGGTAAAGGAGTTCATGTTGTTACTGTAAATGATTATCTTGCAGAACGTGATGCAAAATGGATGGAACCAGTCTTTAATTATTTAGGATTATCCGTTGGTTCAATTATTTCATCTTTAGATAATGAAACAAGACGTATCAACTATAGCAAAGATGTTACATATGGTACAAACAATGAATTTGGTTTCGATTATTTAAGAGATAACATGAAATGGTCTGCCAAAGATAAAATTCAGCCCAAGCATCATTATTGTATTGTTGACGAAATTGACTCAATTTTAATTGACGAAGCTAGAACCCCTTTAATTATCAGTGGTCAAGCAGAAGATGACTCTCAACAAGTTATTGGTGCACAAAAAATTGTAGCAGCTCTAAAAGAATGTGAAAAAGATCCAAAAACAAAAGATTATTATGAAGTTGATCCTTTAGCTCGTTTTGATAAAAACGCTAAACCTTTTGATGAAAGAGGTGATTTTAAAATTGATGAAAAAAAGAAAACAATTTCATTTACTTCTCAAGGGATGAATCATATAGAAGAATTATTAAGACAACATCACATTATATCAGGTAGTTTATATGATGGGTCTAATTTTGAATATGTGCACTATGTAACCCAAGCTGTAAAAGCTGAAAAATTATTCCAAATAGAAGTTGATTATGTAGTCCAAGAAGGTCAAATTCAAATTGTTGATGAATTTACAGGACGTATTCTTCATGGTAGAAGATATAGTGATGGCCTTCACCAAGCTATTGAGGCAAAAGAAAAAATTAAAGTTTTAGGACAAAATAAAACTCTTGCAACTATAACCTTCCAAAACTTCTTTAGAATGTATAATAAACTCTCTGGTATGACAGGTACTGCAGAAACAGAAAGCACTGAGTTTATGAAAATATATAATCTTGATGTTGTTGTTATTCCAACAAACAGACCAATTGTTAGAAAAGATAGCCAAGATTTAATATATTATAATGAAAAATTTAAACTTGATGCTATTGTTAAAGAAATAAAACAAGTTCATGAACTTGGTCAGCCAATTCTTGTTGGTACTGTATCAATTGATATGAGTGAAATTATTTCAACTTTATTAAGAAAAGTGGGAATTAAACATGAAGTATTAAATGCAAAAAATCATGCAAGAGAAGCTTTAATCATTGAAGAAGCTGGTGCAGTTGGAGCTGTTACAGTTGCAACCAATATGGCTGGTCGTGGTACTGATATTAAACTTGGTGGTAGCATTAATAATATGGCAACTAAAATTTGTGGAACAGATGCTAGTGCTGAAGAATTTAATGCCGCACTTAAAAAAGTTAAACCTCAATGGGAAAAACAATATGAAAAAGTAAAAAGCTTAGGTGGTTTATATATCCTAGGTACTGAAAGACATGAATCAAGACGTATTGATAACCAATTGCGTGGTAGATCTGGTCGTCAAGGGGATCCAGGGTGTTCTAAATTCTTTGTATCACTTGATGATACTTTAATGAGATTATTTGCTAATGATAATCTAAAAGGTATGCTTGGTAAAATTGGCATGAAAGATGGAGAACCTCTTGAACATAAAATGTTGACAGGTTCTATTGAAAGAGCACAAAAGAAAGTTGAAGAGAGAAACTTTGAAATCAGAAAACATCTTCTTGAATATGATGATGTATTAAATGAACAAAGAAACTTTATTTATGAAAAGAGAGATGAAATTTTAGCTAATGAAGACATTTTACATGGCATAATAGATATAATTCATAATCTTTGTGACGATATAGTAGATGAAGCTTTTAGCTCTAAAGATGGAAAAGAGATGAATATTATTGTTGAGGAAGCAAAAACTCAATTATTCTTTGATTTTGTACCATCTTCAAATTTAAATACTAAAACAGAATGGCGTGAATATCTAAAAAAAGCTATTGATGATAGTATTAATGAAAAAATTGCTCTGGTCACGGAAAAACCTTTTAATGATTTCTTGAGATTCCATTACTTAAAACAAATTGATATAAGATGGCAAGATCACTTATCTATGCTTGAAGAACTTCGTGAAGCTGTAGGGCTTAGAACTTTTGCTCAAAAAAATCCTTTAGTAGAATATAAACTTGAGGGATTTGATATTTTCAATGAAATGCTATTTAACATTGATAAATTTATAGCTCAAACATTAGTTAGAGTTCAAATTAAAGAAAATACCGAAAATTATCAAAGAAGAAAACCTACTAAAACTATTGAGAAACACTCAAAAGCTGCTGCTTTCCAAGATCAAGCAAATAATGCAGCAAACCAAACTAGAGCAAATAGAACAAAAAATGATGCTCCAGTTACTGTAAAGCGAACAACTCCAAAAGTTGGCAGAAATGAACCTTGTCCTTGTGGATCTGGTAAAAAATATAAAAACTGCTGTGGAAAAAAAGTTTAATAAAGATTTATTTATAAAAAAAAGCTGATGCTATAAGCATCAGTTTTTTTATAAATAATCAGTTTTATAATAATATCATATTAGAGATTATTATTAGTAATTTCCATAATTTTCTTATAATTAGATTTTAAATAATTCTCCCTCTCTAATACATAAACGAATTTAAATCCACCAATTTTGATATTAATTTCAACAAATGCTGAACTTTCACTATCCTTTTCAACTGTAATATTATCAATTTTATCTATTGGGATGTAACAATTTTCTCTTGCATAACTAGATTTAGTAAAATATAGAAAGTTTATTCCTCTATTAACAATTTTTAGCTCTCTATTATCGAATAAATGAAGTGAACCTAATAATTTTTTTGAACTAATTTTATAAAACAATTTATTTATTGTATTTTTATCTAAATTTTTCAATCCAATTTTAGATTGATATGCAACAAGTCTTATCTCTTTATTATTTTTTTTCTCATTTTCAAGAATACTAGAATAATAAAAATCCAAATCATTATCTTCTAAAATCATATTATCTAAAACAGCTTTTCTATCTTTATTTGAATAACGTGAGAGAATTATATCAATTATTTTATCCATAACATCTTTGGATACAGTATTATAAGATAACTTGTAATTCCCGTCTTTTTTATAAATAATCAATTGTCCATCTAATAAATTTTTATAATCCTTTAAACACAAAATATTTGAATAGCGAATAGTATCGCTAATAACAGTATTCCTTCTTCTTTTCAAAACTAGAAAATCTTCTTCATACATATACAATACATAATCATATAAATTCATACCAGGTGAAGCATCTGCCCTATCTATTGCTCTAGGAATTTTTATTGCCAACAATGGAGTATCATCTCTTTTGTTATAATTTTTAAACAATGGAGGAAGAGGATCTTTTTCAGAAATTTCCATTACCCAAGGACCAAAACGGTCATATTCAACATCTCTCATAATTAAGCTCCTTTACAAATTAATCATTAATACAAAAAAATATATCCTTGTATTATCAAATATCTCTATAGCATAGGCATCAAAACACCATGATATTTTTATATATTTTGTTTTAAATTTTATAATAAAACATTATAATCAATTACTAAACAGAGTTTAACACCTGCTTTATATATCGAGAGCTAAATTAATTCAAATAGAAGAGAGAGTGCTTTTTATAATAGAAAAACAATTTTTTTCATATAATTTATTAATTTTTTATTTAAACTAAAACTAATTTACAATTGTAAAAAATCATCAACTAAAACTTGTTTGTTTCATATTTCCTTTTTTAAATCAACTTTAAATATATCTCTATAAATAATCTTAAACTACCAATATTAACTCAGTCAACTAAATAATATGTGAAAAATGAGATATCTTAGACAAAATAGTTTCTATCAAGACATAAAATATTTACATATAATATTACTAATATTGATATATTATAAAATATTATTTGAATAAATTGATTTAAAACTAATACAAAAATCTAAAATCTGAAAAAAATATTAGTATTTATATATTTAAAAAAAGGATTCAGGATCCAAAGGGATTCCACTTTGGATGATTGAAAAATATAGTAAGTCATTATTTAATAATTGACCAACTATTTGCTCGGTATTTATTTCTTGACCAATACTCAATGATGTTTTATCTAAATTACCATATAAACTCTCATAGCCACCTTCATGAGACAATTTAATAACTTTTTTACCATTGAAATTATAAATATCAACAACAACACCTTT
>CAZPTG010000105.1:0-8104 GCA_964589355.1 uncultured Spirochaetaceae bacterium | reverse complement strand
AGAAAAAAACTCAAAGAAAACAAATACCACTTAGACTCTCAAGTTCTTTGTATGAAGAATTAGCTAAATGGGCTGAGGATGATTTTAGATCAGTTAATTCTCAAATAGAATATATACTTAATGAGTGTGTAAAAAAAAGAAAAAAACGATTAAAAATAGAAGTCATAAAAAAAGAAGAAGTTGATATAATTGATAAATAATTTATCCTAATATTTTTATAAACCAATCAATTAAAGGAGGAATAATATTAATTAATATTGGAGCCAAAATCAAACTTGGTAAATAATTTGCTGTTTTTATTTTTTTTATTTCTAAAAGATTAAGAGAAATCATAACAATCATAACACCGCCTACAGCAGCCAATTCTGTTATTCCCGCATCCCCAAGTAATGGGGATATTGCAAACCCTAATAAAGTAAAAAATCCTTGAACAATAAAGATAACGACAACACTAAACATTACCCCAATGCCATAGGTTGCTGCAAAGATAATTGACATACTCCCATCCAAAAAACTTTTCACTAATAATAATTCATAATTCTGAGTAGTTCCCGCTTGGATTGATCCTAAGATAGTCATTGCTCCAGTACAAAATAATACAGATGCATTTAAAAACCCTTTTGCAAAAGAATCTCCATCCCCTTTATTAAATGTTATTTTTTCTATTTTAGTTCCTAAATGATAAATACCTTCATGAATATGTATAATGAAACCAATCATACCACCAAGAATAATTGAAAATAATAAAACTACATATGATTGTGTAGCAATGCCCATAGATATACCTATAAATAAAGTAATTAAGCCTGCAGAGGTTTCTACTATATGTTTAAAGTCTTTATTTATATGGTTTTTTATAAATATTCCAATTATTGAACCTATTAAAACCGTAATACAATTAATTATTGTTGCAATCATGATTATTAAATTATAGTATTAGTTTAACTGTTTCAAGAGGATTAATAAATTGTTTAACATTATTTTAGCTGCAGGACTTTCTTCAAGAATGAGAGAAAATAAAGTATTATTAAAATATAAAAATATGACATTTTTAGAGCACCAAATAAAAGCATCGTTTAGAGCAAATATTGATGTAATTGTAGTTTCAGGATGCTACAAAAATTCTATAGAAAACGAAATTTACAATTTAGAGAAAAAATACAATAAAAAAATCTATATTGCATATAATGAAAATTATAGCTATGGTCAATTATCCTCTTTAATTGTTGGTGTCAAAAAAATAATTGACCTTGAAAACACAGAGCCCTATTTTATTAGTGTAGCTGACACCCCTTTTATAAAAAGTGAAGATTTATTAAATTTAATTCCTCATTTAAAAAATCACGATGCACTTAGACCTTTTGTAAAAAATACATTTGGCCATCCTGTATTAATAAATAGCAAATTAAGCAAAGAAATAGTAAAACTTGAATATAAAAATAAAAACGAAGGCTTACGGTCTTTTCTAAAAACAAAAGACACAATAACCTTCGAATCTAACAATCTCGCATATATAAACGATATTGACACTAAAGAGTCTTATGATAAATTCATTCTAAATCCATCTTCGTAAGTAATATAAACATTACTACCTTCTTTGAATTTACCTTTCAAGATTTCTTTTGCTAAAGGATTTTCTACTATTCGTTGAATTGCTCTCTTAATTGGCCTAGCACCAAAGTCAGGATTATATCCAACCTCATACAATTTATCCAATAAAGAATCATCCCATGATAAATGAATTAATTTCTTTTCTAACCTTATTTTTAGTTCATTTAATTGTAGTGAAACTATTTTTTCAATTTGAGCCTTCTCTAATTTATTAAAAACAACAATTTCATCAATTCTATTAATAAATTCAGGTTTAAAAGCCTTTGAAATAGCTTGTTGAACTTGTAAATTTGCTTCATCAGCACTCAAATTCCCTAGCAAATATTGAGAACCTAAATTACTGGTCATAATAATTATTGTGTTAGTAAAATCAACAATTCTTCCTTGTCCATCTGTTAAACGCCCATCATCTAATACTTGCAGTAATACATTAAATACATCTGGATGTGCTTTTTCTATCTCATCAAATAATATTACAGAATAAGGTCTTCTTCTAACAACTTCAGTTAGTTGACCTCCTTGATCATACCCAACATAACCAGGTGGAGCTCCAATTAATCTACTAACAGAGTGTTTTTCCATATATTCACTCATATCAATACGCTCTAAAGCTTTTTCACTATCAAAAAGTAATCTTGCTAAAACTTTTGCAATTAAAGTCTTTCCTACTCCAGTAGGACCTGCAAATAAAAAACTACCTAAAGGTTTATTTTCATCAGATATTCCTGTTTTATTACGCCTTATAGCATCACTTATTGCATTAATTGCATTATTTTGCCCAACAACTTCTTTTGAAATGGTATTTTCTAAATTTACATATTTATCCATTTCACTTTGTTCCATTTTACTTATAGGAATTCCTGTCCAATTACTAATAATTCTCTCTAAATCTTCTTCAGAAACTTCTTCCCTTAATAAAGAAGATCCTTGTTTTTTTAAATCTTCTATTTTATTTGACAATTTTTCTATTTCAGATAATAAAGTAGGAAGCTCTCCATGTTTTATTTGAGCTGCTAGAGATAAATCCCCATCTCTTTCCGCTGCAATCTCTTTAGTTTTTAACTCATCAACTTTTGCCTTTTTTGCTCTTAATTCGTCAATAGATTCTTTTTCATTCTGCCATTGAGCATTCATTGCATCCATTTTTGTTTGTAAATTTGCTAATTCTTTATCAACTTTATCTAATCTTTCTTTGCTTAATGAATCCTTTTCTTTACTCAAAGCTTGCTTTTCAATATTTAATTGTAAAGATCTATGATGCAATTTATCTAATTCTTCAGGTTGACTCTCTATTTCAATTTTTAATTGACTTGCAGCTTCATCTACTAAATCAATAGCCTTATCTGGTAAAAACCTATTAGTAATATATCTATTACTTAACACAGCGGCTGCTACTAAAGCTTCATCTTTGATTCTAACACCATGATGAACTTCATATTTTTCCTTCAATCCTCTAAGTATAGCAATAGTATCTTCAACACTAGGCTCTTTTGTAAAAACAGGTTGGAAACGTCTCTCTAATGCTTTATCGTTTTCAATATACTTTCTATACTCATCCAAAGTAGTTGCACCAATTGTATGCAATTCACCTCTTGCCAAAGCAGGTTTAATCATATTAGAAGCATCTGTTGATCCCTCAGCAGCACCTGCGCCAACTATTGTATGTAATTCATCAATAAATAAAATAATATTCCCATCGCTATTAGAAATATCATTAATAACAGCTTTAAATCGCTCTTCAAACTCTCCACGATATTTCGCACCAGCTAATAAAGCACCCATATCAAGAGAAAGAATTCTTTTGTTATTTAAAGAATCAGGAACATCTTTTGATACAATTCTATTTGCAAGGCCTTCTACTATTGCTGTTTTCCCAACACCAGGTTCTCCTATTAATACAGGATTGTTTTTAGTTCTTCTAGAAAGAACTTGCATAATTCTACGAATTTCTTCATCTCTACCAATAACTGGATCTAATTTCCCACTTCGAGCTAATTTTGTAATATCACGGCAATACTTGTCTAAACTTTTATAACGAGATTCTGGATCATTAGAAGTTATTCGTTGACTTCCTCTAATATCTTTTAAAGCTTCCATTACATTATTTCTAGTTAATCCTAAATTAATAAAATCAGATTTTAAATTACAATTTGAGTTTAATAAAGCTAGAAGAAAATGTTCTGTACTTACATATTCATCTTTAAATTTATGGCTTTCTTTTTCCGCATCAAATAAAATATTAGAGGCTTCTTGTGATAAATTTTGAGAAGTATTTCCTCCATAAGCTTTTGGTAAATTTTCTATACGTTTACTTACAATATCAATAGCAGATCTTGGAGCAATTCCTATTTTTTCAAATAAAGGAGACAATAATCCCTCTTGTGCATTTAATAGAGCTAAAATTATGTGTTCAGTTGTAATTTGAGGATTTCCATTTTCATTTGCTATTGAGAATGCAGATTGAATTGCTTCTCGCATTTTAATTGTCATTGATTCAATATTCATCTTTCTTATCCTTTTTACTCACCCCTAGTGATAAAAAAATAATAATAAATAAATAAATCGACAACTTATAAATCATACATAAAAAGTTTAATTATTTCTAAAAAAATTCAGATATGTTGAAATCAACTCTTTATTTTTGTTTGAATCTTTTAAATCTAAGAAAGCTAGCTCAATACAAAAAGATTGTAATAATAATGAAATATGCTCTGTAACAGTATCAATAGAAGTTCCTTTTTTGATATCTCCGTTATAAATACCTAATCTTAATAATCTTTTGAACAAAATATTCAATTTAGCAGTTCTTCTTAATATTACAGAATTAAAATCAGTGCCTTCTTTTCTCATAATAAACATTACATCTACAAGAGAAGTTAATTCACCAATATGCTGTATACCTGTATCAATAATATCTGAACAAATAGAAATCAATCTATCTAAAACATTAGCATCTGAATTCCAAGCAAAATCTACATACTTTTCAAACATTTTGTTTGTAACTAACTTAACAGCATAATAATATATTTCATCTTTGTCTTTAAAATATTGATATATAGTAGGTCTTGATATACCACATTCTTGAGCTATTAAAGAAAGATTAGAATCTTTGTAGCCTTCCTTTGCAAAAACTACTAGAGCTGTTTGCAAGATTTTCACTTTTCTAGATTCATGATCAATTTTCTTTGGCATAAAAATAATTCCTTACTAAATTAATAAGCATTAATTTTTATTTTGACATTATTAACACTCTTTGTACTATTATGCATTAAAATTATATACATCTCAAGAATTTTGACAAAAAAAAGAAAGAATTTATTAAAAAAAAAATTATAAATATTAGTAAAATAAGCTAAAATAATTCTTAAATCCTATTTAAAAAAATAAAACTTAAGAATTATATATACTACAGTCTTTCACTCATAGTAGCAACTAAAACAGCTTTTATAGTATGCATTCTATTTTCAGCTTCATCGAATACTACAGAATGTTTAGATCTAAAAACTTCATCGCTAACTTCCATTTCTTTAAGTCCATATTTTTCAAATACATTTTTACCAACAGAGGTTTGTAAATCATGAAAAGAAGGCAGACAATGTTCAAATATTACATTCTTATTATTTGAAGCATTTATTAATTCCATATTCACTTGATAAGGTTTTAATAAATTAATTCTTTCTTCCATTTTATCTTCTTCTCCCATAGAAACCCAAATATCTGTATAAATAACATCTGCATTTTTTACAGCTTCTTTAGGATCATGTTTAATAGAAATTCTAGCTCCACTTTTTTTTGCTTCAACTTGAATTTTTTTTAATAAATAATCATCAGGTATCAATTCTTTTGGAGTTGCTACACAAAAATCCATTCCAACTTTTGCTGCACCAATCATAAGAGCATTTGCTACATTATTTCTTCCATCTCCAACATAAGTAAATTTTATATCTTCTAATTCTTTATTTGAGTGTTCTATCGCTGTTAAAAAATCAGCTAAAACTTGCGTTGGATGATCATCATCTGTTAGACCATTAAATACAGGCACGCCACTAAACTTTGATATATCCTTTATCAAATCCATGCTGTAACCTCTATATTGTATTCCATCATACATACGCCCTAAAACTTTAGCAGTGTCCTCTATAGACTCTTTTTTACCCATTTGACTGTTAGTTAAAAAAGTAACACCACATCCCTCATCATTAGCAGCAACCTCAAAAGAACAACGAGTCCTTGTTGATGTTTTATCAAAAATTAAAACTAAATTTTTATTATCTAATAGTTTACCTGATAAAGATTCATCATATGTTTTATTCTTTTTTTTATTTTTTAATTGTTTTGATAATTCAATTAAATATAAAATTTCTTCTTTTGAATAATCTAATAATGATAAAAAACTGTGCCCTTTTAAATTTACTTTTTCATTCATATAATTACCTCATTGAATATAATATATTCTATATAATATTTAAGTATCAACATCCTCTTTTTCAATTTCTTCTAAGTCTTCAGCAATACTTAATTTTTTTGATAAAACTCTTGTTCTAGTACCTAAATGATCAACAAAATTACTTGCTTGATTTAATTTTTGTTGAACTTTTTCTACTTGTGAAGAAAATCTATTAAATTCTGTTTTCACACTTGATAAAATATTCCAAACTTCTTCACTTCTTTTTTCAATAGCCAAAGTTTTAAATCCCATTTGTAAGCTATTTACCAAAGCTGCAAAAGTTGTTGGCCCACTTATTACTACTTTATAATCTCTTTGAACTCGATCTACAAGACCATTTATACTTAACACTTCTGCAAACAAGCCTTCAATAGGCAAAAATAAAATTGCAAAATCTGTTGTATTTGGAGGATCAATATATTTTGTATTTATATCTTTTGCCTCACTTATTATTCTAGATGTTATTGCTTTTTTTGCTAATTCTATATTTTCTTTTTCACCTTTTTCTTGATATCCTATAAGTCTCTCATAATCTTCTTTTGGAAATTTAGCATCAATTGGTAAGTATGTATTATTTTCACTCTTCCCTGGTAGAATTATTGCAAATTCAACTCTATTATTAGAATATTGTTTTGTTGCAACATTTTTTTCCCATTGAGATGGAATAAGTATTTGCTCTAAAATGTTCTCTAATTGATATTCTCCCCATGTACCTCTAACTTTAACATTCATTAAAATACGAGATAAATTCCCAACATCATTAGCTAATTCTTTCATCTCACCCAATGAATTATGTACAAGATCAAGTTGAGAGCTTACAACTTTAAAAGATTCCCCAATTCTTTGATCTAAAGTAGTTGAAAGTTTCTTATCAACTGTTTCCCTTATAGATTCTAATCTTTTTTCATTATCTTTTTGTATTTTTTCTAATTGATTATTAACATCATTTGTTAATTTATCACTTTTGTTTTCTACATTATTTAATGAAGTAATTAATCTCTGATCAAAACTTGAAATTTGGTCATAAAGAACTTTTCTCTGATTTTCAAGAATATTCAATAATTCTTTTCTATTCTCAGCATTTTGGTTCAAAAACATATTTAATGTTGAATCTTCTTTTATATCTTTCTCTTTATCTTTAACTTTATTACTACTTTTTCTAATTATTAAAAATAAAATAAGAATAAGTAATATTAAGTTTATTATTAAAATAATTAAATTTATATCCATTTGATTTTATAATATCATTTAGAGAATAAAATAAAAAGGAATGTAAAAATTTTACATTCCTTTTTATTTTTTATTTTACTAAAATTACTTCACCATTTGGATATTTATCTTTAACCCAATTAGCTACTTTTTCACTCTTCAAAGCTTCAACTAAAGCATCAATTTTTTTAGATTCATTTCCTTCTTTTATAGCAATAACATTAACATAAGGACTTTGTGCACCTTCAATTAATAAACCATCTTTTGTTGCAATTAAACCCGCTGGTATTGCATAGTTTCCATTAATAATAGCAGCATCAACATCTCCAATTATTCTTGGTAAAGTTGCAGCTTCAATTTCTTGGAAGTCAAAATTATTTGGATTTTCTGCAATATCAAATGGAGTTGCTTCTAAACCTGCATCTTCTCTTAATTTTAATAAATTTGCACTTTCTAATAATAGCAAAGCTCTTCCTTCATTTGTTGGATCATTTGGGATTGCAATTGTTGCACCATCTTCTAAATCATCTAAAGAATCAACTTTTTTAGAATATAAAGCGATAGGTTCAACATGAATTCCTCCTGCTGTTATCAAATGAGTATTATGTTCTTTGTTGAAAGTTTCTAAATATGGTAAATGTTGAAAGAAATTTGCATCAATTTCACCACTTTCTAAAGCTTCATTAGGAGTTACATAATCTGTAAACTCTACAATTTCTAATTCATATCCTTGAGCTTCAATATCTTCTTTTACTAGATTTAACATCGCAGCATGAGGCTCTGGTGTCGCTCCAACTACAATTTTATTTGTAACAGTTTCTTCTTTTGTCCCTCCAG
>CAZPTG010000104.1:0-8199 GCA_964589355.1 uncultured Spirochaetaceae bacterium | reverse complement strand
ATATACATTTATAAATAACAAATGTCAATTAGTTATCTTATTTTGATATAATGATTCAAGATTCCCTCTATATTATTTATTACTCACCATCATATGTTAATAAAACATCGACTTTATATTTTTCTAACACTTTTTCATAACCTAAAAATGGTAAACCAATAACTCCACCAATAGCTTTTACAATTGCTCCGTTTTCTTCAATTATTGCTCTAGCTGCATCAATTGTTCCACCAGTAGCCAATAGATCATCAATAATTAAAATTTTATCACCTTTTTTTATATCTAGATGTTGAATACAAATTGTATCGACTCCATATTCTAAATCAAACTCTTTCTCATAAACTTTTCCAGGCAATTTGTTTTTTTTCCTTGCTAAAATTAATGGAACATTCATTTTTGCTGCTAAAGGACTGGCGAAGATAAAACCTCTTGCCTCAAGAGATACAATACCATCAATTTCTTCATCCTTATATAAATTATAAAATTCATCTATACAATAATTGAAAGCTTTGGGTTTTGCTAATATTCCTGTAATATCATAAAAAAGAATTCCTTCTTTTGGAAAATCTTTTACCTTTCTAATTGCTGAGTCCAAATCATATTTCCCCATAAAACACTCCCTATTGCTTTTTTTTAAATGCACTTACACGTGCACTAGCACTTATATCAAATGTATCCCTACATCCATCTTTTAAATAATTATATGCAAGTCCTGCAATCATAGCCCCATTATCTGTACATAATTTTAATGATGGAAAAGTAACACTATATCCACCTTTTTCTAAATTTTTCAACTCAGATCGTAAAAGACTATTAGCAGCAACACCACCACCAGCAGATACCCTATTTAATCCAGTATCTTTTAAAGCAAGCTTAATTCTTTTCATTAAAATACCAACAGCTGCTCTTTGAAAACTAGATGCTATATTTTCATTTGTAATTTCATAATTTTTATCATGAAATTTATCTAATTGATTTATTACTGCAGTTTTTAAACCTGAATAGGAAACATCGTATTTGTGATCTTTAGATAAAGAAGGACCTGGAAATAAAAATGCTTTTGAATTTCCATTTTTGCTTAATCTATCAATTACAACTCCACCTGGATAACCTAGACCATAATGTTTTGCAACTTTATCAAAAGCTTCTCCAATTGCATCATCAATTGTTGTACCTAAAACCTCAACATCGTCATAACTATTTACTTTACAAATCACAGTATGTCCACCAGAGACTAAAACCCCTAAATATGGATACTCTAAAGTATTCTCTATTTGTGAAGCAAAAAGGTGTGCTCTAATGTGATCAATTGTGATAAATGGAACATCTAATGTAGCAGCTAAACCTTTAGCAAAGTTAACTCCAACAAGTAAAGACCCTAATAGCCCTGGCCTATTTGTAACAGCTATTGCATCTATATCTTTTTTTGTAATATTTGCTTGTGAAATAGCAGCCATTACAACTTGGTCAATCCATTCAGTGTGTAATCTACTTGCTAATTCAGGGACAACACCTTCATAAGGTTTATGCAATTCAATTTGAGTTGCAACAACATTACTTAATACATTTTTCCCATTTTCTACAATAGCAGCACTACATTCATCACATGATGTTTCTATACCTAAAACTAACATATTTTATATCAATCCTATTATTTTTTCGGTTTAAGTTTTTCTATAATTTTTAAAAAATCATCTATTGTTTCAACAGAGGAACTCTTAGTAAGTGCCTCAAAACTTGCTCTTTGTTGGATATCAGAAATATTATTCCCTTTATTAATCATTGTAGGATATAATTTCATAAAAAAACTCGCGACCTCAGGATCCCAAGATTCACTAACCACTGGAGCCTTATAATCTTCTTTCATCAACTGATATGCAAAAGTATCATTTTTTAAAGGAAGTTTTACATTTTTTAATATTTTATTTTGCTTATTTGCCATACCGGCTTAGCTTACATTTTTTATAAAGCTCGGTCAAGATTTATTTACGCATTATAATAACAAAATAAATAGATAAATATTTTATTTTATAGTTGAAAAATACATAAATTTTATTGTATCTTTTTAATATTGCCGGAGTAGCTCAGGGGTAGAGCAACGCTCTCGTAAAGCGTGGGTCAAGGGTTCAATTCCCTCCTCCGGCTTTCATAATGAAATTAAAACTAAAAAATGACTACCATTTTAGGTAGCCATTTTTTTTAAACTATAATTATTTTTTATTTTTAATAACAGCTTGTGCTGCAGCTAATCTAGCAATAGGAACTCTAAAAGGAGAACAAGAAACATAATTTAAACCAATTTTTTGACAAAAATCAATAGTTTTTGGATCCCCACCATGTTCACCACAAATACCTAGTTTAATGGTTGGTCTAACACTTCTTCCTAATTTAGAAGCCATTTGAACAAGTTTTCCAACACCATCTATATCAATAGTAGCAAAAGGATCATAATCATAGAATTGCTTATCGGTATCACCCACATAATGGCCTAAGAAAGATGCTGCATCATCTCTTGAGAAACCACAAGTCATTTGAGTTAAATCATTAGTACCAAAGCTAAAGAATTCTGCTTCATGAGCAATTTCATCAGCTGTAATTGATGCACGAGGAACTTCAATCATTGTTCCAATTTTATATTCTATACTTTCTTTTCTTTCTTCAAAAATTGATTCAATTACTTCTAGTGCATGTTTCTTACAGAAATTAAATTCTTTATAATTTCCAACTAATGGAATCATTATCTCAGGAATAACTTTTACACCTTCAGCTTGAACATTTAATGAAGCTTCTATAATAGCTCTCACTTGCATTTTCAAAATTTCAGGATAAATAATTGCTAATCTACATCCTCTAAATCCCAACATTGGATTAAATTCATGTAATTCTGTAATTTTTTGTGCAATTTTTTCAACAGAAACTCCTAAATCTAATGCCAACTCATGCCTTGATGTATGATCGTTTGGTAAAAATTCATGCAATGGTGGATCTAGCAATCTTACTGTAGCAGCTCTTCCATCCAAAGCTCTAAATATTTCTTCAAAATCACTTCTTTGCATAGGTAACAGTTCGTTTAATGCAGCTTCTCTTTCAATTAGATTATCTGCTAATATCATTTTCCTAATTGATTGTATTCTTTGTCCACCAAAGAACATATGCTCTGTTCTGCACAAGCCAATTCCATCAGCGCCAAAAGAAACAGCCATTTTTACATCTTTTGGAGTATCAGCATTAGTTCGAACACCAAGTTGTTTTATATCTTCAACATAGTTCATGAATTTATTATAATTTTTAAATAACAAAGAATCTTCTTCTTTCATTGTACCATCTAATACTTGAACAATTTCACTAGGTTTTACAGCAATTTTTTCACCATAAATAGCACCACTAAAGCCGTCAATAGATAGATAATCACCTTCATTAAAAGACAATTCTCCAATATTCATTGTTTTTTTCTTTTCATTAACAATTATTTCACTTACGCCAGAAACACAAGGACAACCCATACCTCTTGCTACAACTGCAGCATGAGATGTCATTCCACCTCTTGAGGTTACAACACCTTTAGAAACTGCCATACCTTGAATATCTTCAGGAGATGTTTCTGTACGGACTAGAATTACAGATTTACCTAATTTTGCAACTTCTTCAGCCTTATCTGCTGTAAAATAAATATGACCACATGCACCACCTGGTGAAGCATTTAAGCCCTTTGCCACTTCTTTTATATTTTTATTAGAAATATCATTATTATCTAGAATCGGAGCAAATAATTTATTAAATTCTCCTGCAGGAACTCTAGAGACTGCAGTTTTTTCATCAATTAAACCTTCTTCAACCATTTCTACTTGAGATCTTAACCAACTAAATACAGTTCTTTTACCATTTCTAGTTTGAAGCATAAATAGTTTACCTTCTTGAATAGTAAACTCTAAATCTTGCATATCATGATAATGATTTTCTAAAATATCTCTAATTTCAACTAACTGATTATATACTTTTGGATTAACATTTTTTAAAGTCTCAATTGATTTTGGTGTTCTAATTCCTGCAACAACATCCTCACCTTGAGCATTCATTAAATATTCACCATAGAAGTTATTTTCTCCGGTAGATGGATCTCTTGTAAAAGCAACACCAGTACCAGAGGTATCTCCCATATTACCAAATACCATAGTTTGAACATTTACAGCAGTTCCTAAAAGGCCTCTAATATCATTCATTTGACGATATTTAATAGCTCTCTCATTATTCCATGAATTAAATACTGCTATAATTGCTTTAAATAATTGAGCTTTAGGATCTGTAGGGAATTCTTCATTTGTAAATCTTTTATAAACTACTAAATACCTGCTAATTACTTCTTTTAAATCATCAACATTTAATTCAGTATCAAATACTTTGTCGGTTTCATCTTTTACACTTTGAAGAGCTTTTTCAAATTCATGATGAGGTACATCCATTACAACATCACCAAACATTTGAATAAAACGTCTATAACTATCCCATGCAAATCTTTCGTTTTTTGATTTTTTTATTAATGCTTCAACGGAATTTAAATTTAAACCTAAATTTAAAACAGTATCCATCATTCCAGGCATAGATTGAGCTGCTCCTGATCTTACAGATACTAATAAAGGATTTTCATTATCGCCTAACTTTGCTCCCATTGTTTCTTCTAATCTTGTTAAAGTATTTAAAACTTCATCTTCAAGTTGTTTAGGTAATTTACCATTGTGAGTATTAAAATATTCACAAGCTTCTGTACTGATTGTAAAACCAGGAGGCACAGGCAACCCAATTGAAGTCATCTCAGCAAGGTTTGCACCTTTTCCACCGAGTAAATCTTTCATTGTTGCAGTACCTTCTGCTTTTCCATCACCAAAGAAATATACATATTTCTCTTTGTTTGGTTTCATAATTTCCTCCAAATAAAATTATACAAATAACATAGTAAATTAAGATTAGGTTATTATGATATTATATGTCAATGAAAAATTAAAATTAAAAGATATAAACAATTAAAAATATTTGCTTTTTTTAATAAATTTTTTACTTTTATAATTAAAATTGTACAATGATCTTTTTTGTTTAGTAGTTTTAAAATAATTTGCTATTATATTATTTGAATATTTGATAAAAAAATATTTTTTTCCAAAAAAAAAGACAACTACTTAACATGTAATTGTCTTTTTTTACTATATTTATCTTTATGCACTATAACTTTCTAAACTTTTATATACTTCAGTATTATTCATTTTTTGTAGTGCTCTTTTTTCTATTTGTCTAATTCTTTCTTTAGTTAGACTATATATTTCACCAATCTGTTTAAGACTCATTTGGCTCTTATTATTTAATCCAAAACGATGTTCAATTATATCTTTTTCTTTATCACTTAATTGAGAAATTGCTTCATTTATATCCTCTCTCATTAAGCCACTCATTACTTGTTTATCAGGGGAATCAATATCTGATTCTACATAATCGCCAACACTGCTAGTCTCATTATCTTTAAAAACAGGAACATCAAGAGAAACTATATCTTTTGAAACTGATACTAGAGTTTTAACAATCTCAACATCTAAATTTGTTTCATCTGCAAGCATTTCAACACTTGGTTCTTCACCCTTAATATGCATTAAATTTTTATTTGCTTTTTGAATTTGTAATAATTCATTTGATCTATTTAATGGTAATCTCACTGCTCTGCTTTTTTCATTAATTGCTTTCATAATAGATTGTCTAATCCACCAAACTGCATATGAAATAAAATGATAACCTTTATCAACATCAAATTTATCAAGAGCTGTCATTAAACCAATATTACCTTCGTTAATTAAATCATCTAAAGGTAAACCTTGATTTTGATATTTTTTTGCAATTTTAACTACAAAACGGAGGTTTGCTTCCACTATTTTGTTTCTAGCTCTCAAATCACCTTTTTTTATTTTTTTAAATAATTCAGTTTCTTCCTCATGTGATATTAATGGCAATTTATTTAATTCTTTCATATATATTGAAAGTACACTAGAATCTTCATTTATATATTCTCTATTGTTTAACATATTTATTTCTTTACTCACGGTTATAATCCTCCATGTTGTTTATATTAATGCAATAACCATGCCAAATACATTTATTATACTAAATATATAAATAATGTATAAAAACTGCAAAATAAAGATTAAAATATCAACATTTATAAGAAAAAAATATGATACTATCAAAAAAAACAGGTCATATTGACCCGTTAAAAAAATTACCAAAACAAAATGGTGCATTTTGACACAAATGCAACTTTATTTAAACTAAAAAGCGACTTTTTGCTACATTTGTATCAAATTTTCAACCTAAAACAGTATTTTCAAACAACAACCAAGGAAAATCTATTTCAACTGTTTTATAAAATGATTGTTTATTTTCATTTTTTATTGTAAAAGGACTATTCTCAATCTCATTTGAAATCTCATTAAATGCTTCCTCTATAAGATCAAATATCATATCACCTTCACTAAGTGCTATCTTCATCCTTCTTTTACCTAACAAATATATAATAAATTGAATCTTAAAAAATTCTAAGAATTCATCATCTAAAGTATCTATATCCTTATTTCTTAATATAAACGTATCACAAAAACAATCTAAGCTTTTATCTAAATCTTTAGTATCTAAAAAAATATTAGCTAATTTATAAAAAGTTTTAGATAATGAAAGCTGAGATATTTTTTCATCAAAATAAAAATTTGAACTGTATTCTCTTTTAATTATATTCGTACATTCTTTCATTTTTCACTCCCTTCTAGCTTTCACACAAAATATAATTATATACAATTAAAAAGGCAACTTTTTTTAAAAATAAAAAAATTATATTTAAAATATTGCCACTTGCATTTTATATTGTTATATTTAATAACGTGCAAAGACTAATCACCTTTGCATTATTATTAATGTATTAATTTAAGGAGATTATAAAATGAAAGTAAAACCTTTAGGTGACAGAATTTTAGTAAAAATGGATGAAGTTAAAGCACAAACAGCTAGTGGTCTATATATTCCACAATCTGCTCAAGAAAAAACTCAAATTGCATCAGTTATAGCTATTGGCGATGACAAAGAAGCAATTACAGTAAAAATTGGAGATAAAATTCTACATGACAAATATGCTGGTACTCAAATCAAAATTGATGGTGATGAATTATTAATTATTAATATGGGTGATGTTTTAGCTGTTGTTGAATAAAAAATTTATATCATTACATTAAAAAAAAGCTATTTGACAAATTTGTTAAATAGCTTTTTTTATGTATCTTTTATCTTTTTTCACTTAATAATTAAAGCCTTAATATATATTATAATCATATATATATTATATAAATATTATAAAATAGTACTTATTATTTAATATATTTATTGCATAAAATTAAAATTATCTTTCACTATACAAAAAATTTTCAATTCTTTCGCATATATTTTCACTTAAAGTATCAACATGATAACATGGAGGCAAGGCTCTTAGCATATATTTTCCATAGGATTTTTGACTAATCCTACTATCTAATAATAAGACAACACCATAATCTGCAGTTGATCTCAACAATCGACCAAAACCTTGTTTCAATTTCATTGTAGCTATGGGCAAAGATAAGTTAAAAAACCCACTCTCGCCACGCTTTTCAAAATCTATTGCTCTAGCCTTTACTATTGGATGTGATGGAACTGCAAAAGGCAACTTAACAATTATTACAAGTCTTAGAGTATTACCTGGAGCATCAACGCCCTCCCAAAAAGATGATAGAGCAAATAATGTAGAATTATCATCATTAATAAAGTTTGTTATTAATCTATGCTTTGAAGATTCTCCTTGAACCAACAAATTTAAATTAGCCTCTTTAAAATTATCTTTTACATTATTATAAACTTTTTTCATCATATCTTTTGATGTAAATAAAACTAAAGCACCACCTGAAGATGAATTTACACTATCAAAAATAGTTTTAGACATATAATTAATATAAGATTTTTCACTTTCTTCTTTCTTTTTTTTAGCATCTTTAGTTTTTTCATCAATATATATAGGTGGAGGAGATGCATCAATAGGTGTTAATAATAATAATTTATTCTCATAATCAAAAGGGGATATAAATGAAGCTTTCAAAAAATCTATCGAGATTCGCTTTACGCTGCGATTATTATTGGAGAATT
>CAZPTG010000103.1:0-8207 GCA_964589355.1 uncultured Spirochaetaceae bacterium | reverse complement strand
AATTAAAGAAATTGCTAAAAATACTTATTTAGGATCTTTATCACTAAGTAATGCAGCTGTTTGTGCAGAAGAATTAAATCAAGATTCAAAAGTTATAGAATATTGTCAAGAATTACTTGATGTATATGGAAATGAAGCTGCTGAATCTGCAAAAGCTATGTTTACTTTAGCAAGAATTTATACAAAACAAGGTAATAGTGATTTAGCTAAAGGACAATTTCAACAGTTAGCTGACCAATTCCCAAATTCTGAATATGGAAAACTTGCTAAAAATAGTTTATTAAACTATTAAAATGTATAAAATATATTTATTTGTAAATAAGCGCACAAAAAAAAATAGAGCATTATTTTTTTGTGTGCTTTTTTTTTTAATTTTAAGCTCTTGTGGAATTCCAACATTTTTATCATTAGAAGAAGGTGAAAATAGTGAAACCTCATATTATGAATTTAACACAAGCGATAATGATGATAATTCAAAAACAACAAACGTAAAATTTAATATTGTAGATGATATAACACAAGTAGTTGATACTCCATCTATTTGTTATTTTTATGCAATTTGTCCATCAAATTTAAATATTTCTGAAAATACTTTCAATAAATCCATTATAAATGGATTTGATAATATATACTCACATAAGATTCCAGGTCAAAGGTTAAATATCTCAAATGATGACCCATATGTATTAAAAAAAGAAATTGATGATGTTGATATTAAATTGTATAAGTTTAATTATAAATTTTTAAATCAAGATGTATTAGATCAAAAAGCTTTATCGTATTTAGCAACAGCTTATGATAGTAATTTCAAATATAATGATGTTTATGATGCTAATTTTCAGATTTCTTACAATTCTATATCAAAACAATTTGATCTTAATGAAATAGATTCAATAAAGATCTATAAAACAATTGATGATACGTCATCTTATGTGGAACCAATTAATTTATCTCTTGTGAGATATAATGATGATAACTTTATAAATTCAGAAATTAAATCAACTGACTTAGATTATAAATGTATAGATGATGTAAACAATAGTTCGACTTATAAAGTATATGTTTATGCTGCTTTAACAGTTGAAGGTGAATTTACAAATATATTTTGGAGTAATTTACATAAAGTTGGTGAATTTGATATTTAATATTTTTTTGTAAATAATATATATTCTGTAAACTAGAATATTTTTGATTATATTTTATTCTTTATACTTTATTTTTTTTCTATTTATTCATAATCTATATATATGATTAATTACAATTTAAAAAAAGAAGAAAACATACAAGCTGCTTTATTTCAATTGAAAGAAATAACAGAATTGCTTAGAAGTGAAAACGGATGTCCTTGGGATAGAAAACAATCAAATAAAGATTTTGCAATATACTTAATTGATGAAACGTATGAATACATTGATGGTATCAATAACAAAGATTTAGATAATGTATCTGAAGAGCTTGGAGATATGCTTACAAATGTTCTTATGCTATTAACAATACATCAAGAGTATAAAGATATTGATTTAATTAAAAGTATTAATGATGTTTGTGAAAAATTGATTAGACGTCATCCTCACGTTTTTAATTCAGATTTTAATGAAGCCGCTCTTAATAGTGATCAGGTAATTGATATATGGAATGATGTTAAAAAAAATGTTGAAAAAAGATATGACGATAAAATTGATTTTTTTAAAAAAGTCCCCTCTTCTCTTCCTCAATTAGAATATTCATATGAATGTATGAAAAAAGTTAGTAAAATTGGTTTCGATTGGAATAATAAAAATGATGTTTCACAGAAGATTATTGAGGAATTAGATGAAGTTAAAGAAGCTGATTTATTAAAAGATAAAGATGCATTAGAAGAAGAAATTGGAGATTTACTTTTAGCAGTTATAAATTATTCAAGATTTTTGAAAGTTAAACCAGAAATTGCTTTAAGAAAATCAACTAATAAATTTAAAAATAGATTCAATAATGTTAAGACTATTTGTGAAGATGAAAAAATCCCAATAGCTTTAGATAATATTGATGAATTAAATAAAGTTTGGGATCTTGTAAAAAAGAAAGAAAAATAGGTTTTCAATAAGCCGGGTTCTGTATAACGATAATCATCTATCTACAATATATATTACTATATATTTCTAGCACCCTACCCGTGAGGTAAAAGCGGACCACTCAACTCACTACTTGGGCTTGCTCCTAACGAGGCTTGCCGTGCCATAAATGTTACCATTTATGCGGTGAGCTCTTACCTCACCGTTTCACCCTTACCATTGAATGGCGGTATACTTTCTGCTGCGCTTTCTATAGCATTACTGCTCCCGGGTGTTACCCGGCATTATTGTCCTTTGGAGCCCGGACTTTCCTCATACAGAAAAGACTGCATGCGATTATCTAGAAAACCTATATAATTTATATTTTAAATATCATCTAAATCAAATTCTTCTTCATCTGCAAAAGAAGTTAGAGATCCTTCTTCAATTTCCATAGAATCTGAATCTTTTATTAAATTAACATCTTCGTAATATAGAACACGTGAGCAATAAGGACAGAATTCTATTGCATCTAAACTACGAACATCGTTAACAAATTGAATAGGTAATAGCATGTGACAACCTTCACAAACATTATCATGGATTGGAACAATACCAGAACCATCTTTATTTTTTACAATGCTTGAGAATTTTCTAAATAATTCATCTGAAATTTCATATTCTTCAACAATTTTATTACAATTAGCTTCCAAAGTATCTTTTTCTTTTAATTTAGAAACTAATTTTTCATCATACTTCGTTTCTTCTTCTTTAACTTCTTCTTCAATTTCATTTAGAACTGTTCTTTTTTCTTCTAAATCTTCTTGATATTGTGTTAAAGCTGTTTCTTTAGCATGTAATTGTTTTAACAAATTTTGCTCTAAAATATGTGAATCACTAATTTGTTTTTCTAAAGCTTCAAACTCTCTTTGAGTAGAAATAACTTCCATTTGTTTTTGATTATTTTCATGAGCGATAACAGCATTATCATATTCAAAACGTAGAGTTTTACATTCTTTTTCTATTATTTCAACATTTGAATTTAATTCTTCAAAATCACTTCTAATTTTATCAAGATTAGCTTTTTTGATTTTTAATTCATGAGGTAGTTTTTTTATTTCTTCTTCAACATTAAATTTTGCTATTAAGCTTTCTTGAAGTTTTTCTAGCTTTGTGAATACTTCTTTTTGCATCACTTTCTCCTGAAAATCTGATCTTTACTCAATTAATTGAGCATTGTGTTAGTTAAATTAATAAAATCACACAGAAATTTAATTTAACATAAATTATATTTATTATCAAGAATATTAGAATAATTTAATTTATTCATATATTCTTATGTATTAATAAAATCTTTCAACTGTTTTGCACGTTTTGGATGTCTTAATCTTCTTAAAGCTTTTGCTTCAATCTGACGTATTCTTTCTCTAGTAACACCAAAATATAAACCAACTTCTTCTAATGTTAGAGAATAACCACCATCAATACCAAAACGCATTTTTAAAACTTCTTGTTCCCTTGGTGGTAAAGTATGTAGAACATCAATTAATTGTTCTTGTAATAGTCTATATGCTGTTTGAGTTGCAGGATTTTCAACATCTTTATCTTCAATAAAATCAGATAAAAGTGAATCTTCTTCTTCTCCAACTGGTGTTTCTAAAGAAATTGGCTCTCTAGCAACATTTTTAACAGTTTTAACTTTTTTAGCATCCCAACCTAATCTATCTGCAATTTCTTCATCTGAGGGATCTCTTCCTAAAGATTGCATCAATAGTCTTGATTCTCTAACAACTTTATTTATTTGTTCTATCATATGTACAGGTACTCTAATAGTTCTTGCTTGATCACTGATAGATCTTGTTATTGCTTGCCTAATCCACCATGTCGCATAAGTACTAAATTTATACCCTTTCCTATATTCAAACTTTTCAACAGCTTTTATAAGACCAATATTACCTTCTTGAACTAAATCAAAGAAATGAAGTCCCCTATTAGTATATTTTTTTGCAATTGATACAACAAGTCTTAGATTTGCTTTAATTAATCTATCTTTTGCTGTTTTCATCATTTTTCTACCACGTTTAATGGTTACAGCTTCTTTTAATATTTCATTTCTTGAAGCTTCAAAAGCATGCTCAATTTCTTTTAAAGTTTTTTCAGTTTTTTGAAAGGAAGAAATAAGTTCTTTTATCTCATAAGGACTCATATTTAATTCTTCTTCAATTATTTTACTTTTACCTCTTGTTGCTAAATCTCTACCTAATTGTCTCAATTCTTTAGCTGAAGTAATATTTAGTTTATTTTGAAGATTTTGCATTAATTCCATTAATTCTATAATAGAAAGTTCAGCATTTACATATCTTTCTGTAATTGAAGTAAGTTCTTCAGGTTGTAATTCTACCTCATCTAAAACTGTAAATAATTTTTTTCTCTTTTTTTGTAGTTTTGAATCTTTTAGTAAGTCTAAACCTTTTGAAATTAAATCTTCTTTTTGTTTTTGATATTCTTTTATAGCTGCTTTGTGAGGATTTAGTTGTTCTCGATAATATTGATTATATCTTTTTTGTTCAGCATATAATTCTTTTAATTCTTTTTGAGAAAAAACCATTTCAGTTTCATCAATTTTAGCTTCAAGCTTCTTTATGATATCATTATAGAAAGATATTAATATTCCATTAGATTTTATAACTTCTAATATAATAGCATTACCTTCTTCCATCTTTTTAGATAGAACAACTTCATCTTCTGCAGTTAATAATTTCTCTTTACCAATTTCTCTTAAATATAGTCTAATTGGATCATCAACATCACCTTTTGCATTTGTAAGAACAGTCGCTTTTTTATCTTTATCTTGAGATGTTGTTGATTGTCTACCTAAAGCGTTAATATCGAAAACTTTTTCAGATGAGCCAACTGTTTCTTCTGATTCAAATCCTAAAGAAGTTAAATCTTTTGTATCAATTATAGATTCTTCTTCCTCATCATCATCTTCTTCATCCTCTTCATCTTTATGCTCATCCTCTTCGTCATTCTTTTTTTTATTTTTTTTTGAGAGAATAGCACCAATAGGATTTAATTCGATATCGATATCGACATCATCCTCATCATCACTTACATCATCTTTTACAAATGCATCGTCATCAGGATCTTCTTCAACATCATTAAAAGCTGATTCATCAGGTTCTTCTTCAATATCATCTAAAATCTCTTCTAGAATCTCTCTTTTTTCTTCAGATAAATCAGTATCAATTGTGTCTTTTTTTTCACTATTATTTTTGTTAGCATTTGATGTAACTTTAGCATCAGAATTATCATCTGCTTGCTTCCAATATACACCAAAATTAAAAAGAAGGTTTTTCTCCAGCATTCTGTCTATATTCCTCTTAAATTAATTGGTTTTAGGGATTAATTTCCCTCTCAATTCGGCAATATCTTGATCTAATAGAATTTGATCTTTCAATAAAGCTTTAATACTCTCAATATCATTTGACGATTGTGCTATTTCTAATATTTCTTCATATCTCTTTTTTTCAGCTTCTAAGGATCTAAGCCTTATTCGATTTATTCCTTCTTCTAATTGTTTTTTGCAGTATTTGTTCTCAAACTCTTCCATATAATATGAAGATGAAACATCTGCGCTTATTTGAGGATTTTCAATTAGCTGTAAAAAAAAGTCATTACCACAATCTTCGTCATTAAGCCTAAAATAATCTTCTAATATATTAAATAATGATACCGCCTCCTCATCTTGTAACTCGTTAACTGATATATTTTTTCGAAAATATTTAAAATACTTTCTGTTATTTACAATAACTAGCATAATAAATAAATCTAAATTAAACCTGTTTTTTGTCAAAGGGTAAATGTCGATTTTTTTAAAATTGTTATTACCATATTTTCTTTCATTTCCATTTTCTTTATTGTATTGAGACAAAACACTTTTGTGCTTAACTTTTAACAATTCTGAAAGTTTTTGTAATAAAGCATCTTTTTCAATTTCAGAGCTTGTTGCATCAATATATGGTTTTACAAATTTGTAAATTTCATCTTTACCTTTCGAATTCTTTATATCATATAATTTTATAGCATTATTGACAAGATACATAAAGCCATCAATATTATTTGTTAAAGCTTTTTTTAATTCTTCTTCTCCATTTTGCTCTAATAACTCAGCAGGATCGTTAAACTGCGTAAAATTAATTACATAATTAGATATTCCTTGAGCTTGGAGAATTGATAATGTTTTATATGTAGCTTTCATTCCTGCTTCATCATTATCGAATAAAATATATGCTTCATTAACATATCTAGACAATAATCTTGCTTGATCTAAAGTAAATGCTGTACCAAGAGAAGCAACTGCATAATCAATATTTGCTTGATGTAATGCAATAACATCAAAATTACCTTCACAAATAATTACTTTCTTTTTCTTTTTTAAAGCTTCTAAAGATTCATAAATTCCAAATAAATTATTTTTTTTTGAATATATTAACGTCTCTGGAGAATTCCTATACTTAGCCTTGGATTTTCCACTTAAATCTCTTGCTGAAAAAGCAACTGTCTTTGCATCCCATGTTCTAATTGGAAAAATTAATCTTCCATCAAATAATGAGTCTTTAGAATCATTATAAAATAACCCTGAAGATTTAAGAAATTCTTCTTTGTAATCGCTATTATCTCTAATCCTAGTGTATAAAAATTCTCTATTCATTGGTAAATAGCCTAAACTAAATTTCTCTATCATTTTATTATTTATTTTTCTTTGATTTAAATATTTTTTTGCATAATTGCCTATTTCAGATTTTAAAACATTATGCATAAAGATTCTCGATCTTTCATATAAAGAAAATAATTCACCTCTTTTTTTATATGATGTATTTCTTTTTGTAGAATCAAATGATAATTCTTCACCTATTTCATCAGCTATTTTTATTATTGACTCATACCAACTTAGATGATCATATAAAGAAACAAATTTAAAAATATCACCACTTACACCACACCCAAAGCAATGAAAAAATTGTTTATCATCATGAATATAAAAACTTGGTGTTTTTTCATCATGAAAAGGACAACAACAAACATAATCGCTACCACGCTTATGTTTTACATCAGCATAGCGAGAAATATATTGAGATAAAGAGACTTTATTTTTAATATTTTCAATTGTTTGTTGTGATATTTTTGGCACTATTTATCGTATTCCTCCTATTTAACAATTTTTGGGATAAAGTTATTCATAGCATCTAAATTTTTCTTTATTTGTTTTTCACTAACCTTTTTACCTTTATTTATTCCGGGACAACTATTAGCTTCATTTAACCAAGAAGATTCATTATTTACAATACTTGGCCAAAATGGATAAGTTCTACATTGTAAAGGTCTACTATCATAACAGCTACATCCTTTGTCAGTTAAAAAAATGCAATCATAATTTTCTTTTTCTAACAAACTTATTCTATATCCAAATCCTAGTGAAACTTTTCTACAATAGGTTTTAATAAAGGTGTCTTCATCCATAGAAAAATGTTTACAGAGCTTTTTTAAATCTTCATCGCTTAAAAAAACATATCCTGGTTCACTACTGCAACAGTAATTACAACCTTGACATTTAAATTGAAGTCCATCTTTATAAAAATTGCTCATATAATACCTCATATAAAACAAATAGGTCTTCTCAATAAGAGAAGACCTATATTAATGGGGAGAGAAGGATTCGAACCTTCGAAGGCTGAGCCAACAGATTTACAGTCTGCCCCCTTTGACCGCTCGGGAACCTCCCCGTTGTCATGCGACATATAGGAATATAAATAATATATAAAAAATAGTCAACCAATTTTCAAAAAACATTTTTTTATTCTATTTTTATATATCAAATATTTTCTCAATTAGCATTAATTATAGCATAAATAATTTAAAAAAAAACATTTTATAGATAAATAATATAAAATTTTATCAATTATTTTATTTTAAACCTAAGTATTTCAAAGTTTTTTTCTCTATAAATAATAACTAAAAAAGTTAAGCTTTACAAATTGAGTATATAGTTCTTTTTAAATCATCTATATTAACAGGTTTACATAAAGTTGCATCAATTTTATACTCTGTTTTTATTTTTTCATCTTTAGAATTAGCACTCATTACTATAATTGGAATAGTATTATCAGATCTTTT
>CAZPTG010000102.1:0-8319 GCA_964589355.1 uncultured Spirochaetaceae bacterium | reverse complement strand
TTACATATACCGCATTACCTTGAATATCACTAAAGATTAGCTTCTTTTCTTCTTCTAACCAAACTGGACCTTCTAGAAAGCGAAAACCACTAGCAATTTTTTTCAAATTAAAAATATGTTTTTTAACCCACTCGTTATTTTTCTCAAAGATTTTAACTTCCATTATAAATTCCTCTGTTTTCTCAAAATAGCAAAAAATACATCTTTTTTGATAATTAGTAATAATCAAGTTATAAAAAAAAACTTTTTCTTCAGTTAGTTATAATCAAAAAAGAGAAGAGTAAAATGCTATTTATTACATCTGATAATCAATGATAATCAATGATAATCAATATAAATTATTATACACGTTATTTATTTTTTGTCAACATTTTTATTAACAAAGAAAAAGCAATATCTAGAAGTTTAATTGAACCAGTTAGAACAAGAAAAAAAGGATTTGCCACATCAAACATATAAAAACTAAATTAGAATAAATATATAATTAGAATTTTTTTAGTTAATTTTTTTTCAAAAAAAGCAATAACTAAAAATCAATATTGGAAAGTTGAATCAAAATTAGATACTGATAATAATACAATAATATTTACAATAAACATACCCAATTATTAATATTGCTCTTTTAAATCAATAGGACAAATTACAGAGTTTAATATTGGGAATGCTGATAATGTTATTAAAGATGATATAACAAATACTAAAGCATGTCCAAATAATGATATAAAAGTCCCTAAAATTAAAGGAAATAAAATAATTGCAATATTAAGAGTACCAGCTAAAGCAGAATAAACAACTCTATTTTTAGAGTTTGTAAGTTCTATTAATGCTGCATCTTCACTAACGGCCTTAGCACTTAAAGCAAAGCCTATAAAAAAGAAAAGAACTAAATATCCATATAAAAAATCAATACTTACAAAAAAGACAGCAAAAATAGCTAATAAAAAGTGAATATAAATTCTATATTTTAATACACCTTTAAATCCTTTTTTCTTTATTATCTTTGGAAAAATAAAAGATGATATAAACATTCCTATTATTTGTATCAATAAAAGATAACCTAATACAGTACTATCAATTGAAAAAGATGCTTTTGCATAACCTATAAAAAATGGAATTAACGCAAGTGCTGCTCCCATAATGTTAGAATAAATTAAAAATCTAAAAAAATTGTTATCTTTTTTATATAATAGAGGTATATCACTTAAAACTTCTTTTATTGAAACCTTAGTTGTTTCATCAGTTGGCTTTTCCTTAATGGCCCAAAAGCCAAATGAAGCAATTAATAGAGCAATTGATGACAAAGAAAAAAGTATTACATATTGAAAAGGGTATGCCCAATTAGACAATATATGACGTGCAATTATTACTGAAATAAGCATTCCAACACTTGCTATCATTTGCTTTTTTGTAAAAAAACTAATCCTAATTTCTTTTTTTAAAGAGCCTCCGATTAAATAAACATAAGGCAGGCTTGCAAAAGCTCCCCCAACTGAAAAAAGTAAAAGCTCAAAATATAATAAAATAATTAAAGAATAAAAACTAAAAGATTTATACCAAATTAAAGTAATAGCTATACTAATCAAAGCTATTATTCTTAAATTTATACCAAGTAGTAAATAAGGTTTTTTATTTTTTCTAGAAGATAAAAAGCTTGAAAAAAATAGCTTTGTAACCATAGGAAGACCAATTACAATTGCAGAAACAATTCCTACATGAACTGAACTGCCACCTATTTCAATAATTAATGAAGGAATTACAGTATTAACTTCAGTAAAAGTCATTGTTAGAGATAAAAAAATAGCATGCCACAAAAAACCATAATAATTCCTATTTTTCATAATCTATCTCCTATCATTATTTATAATTCATATATTTTCGTCATATGTCAATTAAATATACTAAAAAGATATTAAATAATCAATTTTTTTTATTAATAAAATTCTTTTATTTTTCCATTATTTTTTTTGCCCAAATATATTGATGAGATTTTATTTTATACCCCCAGCCCGGAGTCATCCGACTATTAGAAAATAAATCAACATAATCTCCCACTAAATTATCAGTATAAAAGAATTCTTCACTATCGCTAAAGGAAAAAACACATAATAATTCTTCCTCTTTATAAGTACGTCTTATAATTAAAACTTTATCATTGTGAGAATCCCATGTAGAAACAAAGGTATCATTATTAAAACAATTATTTATTTTTTTATTAGCAGTTAATTCTTTTATACCATCAAAAATTCTTTGTTGATAAGTTCCCTTACTTTTTCTTAATTCTGCTCTATCCCAATTAAATTTTGATCTATGAACATTCCGTTGATCTTCATATTTTAGGAAATCATTTTTGTATGAATAATCATTTAATTGAGCTATTTCATCTCCACTAGATAATAAGGGAAAACCTTCAATAGAAAAAATTAATGAGTGCATTAATAAATCTCTTTTAATAGCTTTATCCATTTCTTCATCACTATTATTTATTAAAGCTTTTTCAATACCACAAAAGCTTGCACTTGTTCCACAACTTCTAGCGTCCTTGCTAATTGGATCATAGTTATATAATTCTCCACAACTGTAAGAATAAGGAAAATTACCACTTAAAAAATTATATATAAATATCTTATGCTCTAATGGATCCTGATTCATATCATATTGATTTTGCATATCAAGAGCCCAACCAATATCATCATGACATCTAATATAATTAACAAAATTACAATGTTTTGGCAAACTTAAAATACTATTTAACTGATCAACTAAAAGCTTTGTATCCTGAGATACTAAACTATCCCATAAATTTGCCATTAAAGCAGAATTATATAAAAGATGACATTCTCTTTTTTCTTCACTACCAAAATAAGCTGCCAATTCATTTGGAGCCATTACAACTTCACCTTTCAAAATAATTGCAGGACAAACAATCTCCATAACAATATGAATTAATCTTACAATTTTATGAACTTCATCTAAATTTCTACATTTTGTTCCTAGTTCTTTCCATATATATGGAACTGCATCTAATCTAAAAATCTCATTACCTAAATTTGCTAAAGATAACATACTATCAATAATATCAAAAAGAACTTTTGGGTTTTTATAATTCAAATCCCATTGAAAAGGATAAAAGGAAGTTAAAACCCATTTATTTAACTCTTCAACATAAGTAAAATTACCTGGAGCAGAGGAAGGGAAAACCTCAGGAACGATTGAATCATAATAATTAGGAACATCTCTATTATTGTAAAAAAAATATCGCTCTTGAGCTTCAATATTTCCATTTTTTGCTTTTAGCGCCCAAGGATGAGTTGAAGATGTATGATTTAATACAAAATCAAGACATAAACTTATATTGTTTTTCCTAAGTTCACTACACAAATTTTCTAAATCTTTATTACTTCCAAATTTTGGATCAATATCAACAAGACTATCAACAGCATATCCACCGTCATTTTTATCTTTAGGCATTTTTAAAATTGGCATTAAATGTAAATAAGTTATACCAAGTTCTTTTAAATATGGAATTTTTTCTTTTAATCCATTTAAAGATTCTGCAAACAAATCACTATACATAGTAATTCCAACCATTTGCTTATCTAAATACCAATTTGGATTACTAATTCTATTTTGATCAAGTTTTTTTAAATCGGTAGATCTTTCGATATATCTTTTCTCTAATAACTTTTCAAAATCAGAACCTAAATCAGTTCTATTATACAATGAAAATAAAATTTCATAAATTTCTGTTCTATATTTACTTAATCTCTCTTGTAATACCATAAAATTCTTCCCTATATATCAACTGATAAAAAGACTTATATATAAAGTCTATTTTGTACTCTCTCGAACAACTAAAGAAACAGGGAACTTTTGAATATGTTCAATTTCTATCCCTTTTTTATTTTTCTCTAAGCTATCAAGAGTAGCTTCAATCATTTTTTTTATGGGTTGTTTTATAGAACTAATTTTAGGATTCCCCCAATCACATACAAAGGTATCATCGAATCCAATAACCTTTACATCCTCTGGAACTAAAATATGTTTCTTTGATAAATAAGCAACAAATTGTACTGCTTGAACATCAGAAGAACAAAAAACACCATCGATATTAGGATTATTTGTATATATTTTATCTATTAATTTACTATAGTCCATATTTTGAAAAATCCTATATTCAGCATTTTCTATGTTATAATTCACACCGTATTCTTTAGCTATATCTATAAAACCATCTACTCTTTTTTCAGCGGGCATTTCAATTTTACCTTGACCACATATGCATAACAAATTCTTACAACCTTGTTCTATTAAATGTTTAGTAGCTAAGACTCCACCTTGATAGTTATCACAGATAATAGAAGATATACCACTTTTATTATATCTTTCTATACTAATAACTGGTATCTCACTGGTTTCAATTTTTTTAGAAGAAACACTCCCACTACATAAAATAATAGCAAAAACTCTATTTTTTTGACATTGTATTATCAATTCTTCTTCATTATTTTCATCTTCATAAGAAATCATTACAATTGTTTGAAACCCTTTTAATCTAAATTGGATTTCTATTTCAGCAACTACTGTTGAAAAATAAGGATGCTCTATATTTGGAACAATAATACCAACTAAGTTACTACTAGTTCGAGATAAATTTTGAGCCATTATATTAGGTTGATAATTCAACTCATTCATTGCATTTTCAACTTTTATTTTGCTTTCTTTACTAATATAACCTCTATTGTTTAAAATTCTAGATACTGTACCAACAGCTAATCCTGTTTTTTTTGCAATATCTTTTATTGTTGCCATTATTTTTTCCTTAATAAATTATGATTAATTTTACCACTATTTCATTATTATTGCAAAAATTTCATATAATTATATGATTGATTTAAAGTATATCATATTTGTTTAAAATTTTTTAACAATTGTTGCTTTATATTATTTTAATAATTATCTATCTTCTTTCTAAAAAACAAATTTGCAATAGGAACAGCCTATTGCAAAAGTTTGTCTTCTGTATTCTTTTTTTTTTAAATTATTTTACAGCACCTGAAACAACTCCATCGATAATTTTTCTTTGTAAAACAAAGTATAATATCAATATTGGTAATACAGTTAATACTAATGCAGCCATAATAACTCCATAGTTTGCACTATATGTTCCATAGAAAGTATATGTTGTTAAAGGAAGAGTTAATAACTCTTTTTTAGATAAAACTAATGTTGGTAATAGATAGTCATTCCAAAAAGCTAATACATTTAAAATTATTAAAGTTGCTGTTGTGGGTCCCAATAATGGAAAAACTATCTTAAAAAATATTCCATATTGTGATGCACCATCAATTAAAGCTGCTTCTTCAAGAGCTTTAGGAATATTTGATTTAATAAATCCTTGATAAATAAAGGTACCTAAAGCCATAGAAAATCCAACATGCATTAATACCAAAGTAATTCTACTATTTAATATACCAAATTTTGCACCATATATTGATACTAAAGGTATCATTAATGCTTGGAAAGGAATTATCATAGAAGCTACTATCCAGTTTGACATAAATGTAGTAAAAGGATTTTTATATCTTACTAAATAATAAGCTAGCATACTAGAAAATGTAATTGTAATTAGAGTTGCAAAACCTGTTACAAATAAAGAATTTCCAAAGGCTCTTAAATAATGCATCCCAACAAAAGCATCAATAAAATTTTGAAAACTGAAACCTTTTGTTGGTGAAAGCGATAATGGATCTTTAATAATATCTATTTTTGCTTTAAAAGAATTTAAAATTATCATAACAAAAGGGAATAATACACATAAGAACAAGACAATTACAATTAATGTAAATATTGTTGAAATAATTTTTTCTTTTGTACTTTTTACTTGATTTGCTTTTGCCATTATGCTTCAACCTCCCTTGATCTTCCAGTTTTTACTTGAATAACTGAAATAATTGCTACAACAAGGAACAAGAATATAGCTTCTGCTTGCCCTATACCATAAAGTCTTTCAGTAAACGCCTTATCATATACATGCATGGCAACTAAGACAGTACTCTTAAAAGGACCCCCATTAGTTAAAGTTAAGTTTATATCATATACCATGAAGGCTCTTTGTAATGTTAAAAAAGTACATATAACAACAGATGGCATCATTAGAGGGAAAATTACGTCTTTTACTTTTCTTAATCCTGTAGCTCCATCAATGCTAGCAGCTTCTAAAACATCACGACTCATAGATGTAAAACCAGAGATATAAATCAACATCATATATCCTACAAGTTGCCACACAGTAACAATAACTAATGCCCAAAATGCTGTATCCGGAGAGGACAACCACGAACTTGTTAAACTCTCAAACCCACTAGATTTCCCAATTGCTACAAAGACTCTTGAAAATAAGAATTCCCAAATAAACCCTAAAACAATACCTCCAATCAAATTTGGAGTAAAAAAACCAGAGCGGAAAAAGTTTTGGCCTTTCAATCCATTTGTTAATAAATAGCCTAAAACAAATCCTATAATATTTACTAATAATACTACCCAAACAACATATTTCAATGTTAGTAACATAGAATTCCAAAATTCTGGATCATTAATAGTTATTATATAGTTTGACAAACCCACAAAAGTTTTTTCATTTACAACGCCATTCCAATTTGTAAGAGTCAAATAAAATCCATAAAAGAATGGAATAAGTACAACCATAGCGAAGAAAAACAACCCAGGAGATGCAAACATCAATCCAGCTTTTATATGTTCATTTTTCTTTTCAATCATATATAAAACCCCTTAATTAATTTGGAGAAGATAAACTTCTCCAAATTATCATTCTTTTATTATACTATTGTTGTTTTTCCCAATATTTATCAAAAGACATTGCTAATTCGTCTCTATTTGATACACCTGCAACATATTTTTGCATTGCAGCGCCCATTACACTCCAATGATCAGATGGAGCTGCAAAACCAGGTAAATAATAAGTATTATTATTAGCAAGTTTTTCAACAATATCTTGGCTCAAAGGATTTGATTGAGGTACAGCATTGTTTTTAGCTGCTGAAATAAGAGCTGCTTCATTTACAAACATTTCTTGTCCAGTTTCACTATATACTAACCAATTTAAGAATTCTTTAGCTGCTTCTTGTTCTTCTTGTGAAGCTTGAGCTCCATCTATAATTACAAATTTAGAAGGAGATGCTTGAATCTTAGTATTTGCAAAATAAGATGTATCATTTCCTAAGAAGAAAGGTAAAAATCCGAAATTTGCTGAAGCTTGAGCTCCACCTTCAGCCATATTAGGCCATGCCCATGAACCATTTGCCCAAAAAGCAACTGTACCATCAGCTAATAACATAGCGCCTTCATCATAATCTGCACCTAAAGGATCATTATGGAAATAGTTATACTCAATTTCTAAATCCAAAGTATCAATTAATTGATTAAACTTTTCATCATTTTTTGCATCATATCCAGCTCTAAGTTCTTTATTTAATTCATCAGCACTATTCTCATAAGAATCATATAAATAACCTAATTGATGAGCACCTAAAGACCAATCTTCTTTTGCTAAAAATACAGGATATTCCATTCCATTAGCTCTTAATTCTTTTAATAATGCACCAAATTTTTCAACTGAGTTAATGCTTGACATATCAACATCTCTATTTAATGTTTCATTAATAGCATCACCATTATAGATAATACCTCTACCTTCAACACAGAAAGGATATGCATAAACTTTGTTATCAATACTTAAAGCATTTGAACCAACTTCACTTACCCATTTTTCATTACTTAAATCAAGAGCATATGTATCATATAAAGCATAAATATCTGTTGGATCTAACATTGAAAGTGTTGGAGCATTTCCTGAATTATAAAGTGTTGTAACTTTTGTATAAGGAATTTCTCCTGCACCACAAGATAAAATTTCAACTTCATTTCCTGTCTCTGCTTGATAAGCTTCAGCTATTTCTTCTAAAGCTATTTGAATTTCACCTTTACTATTTAAAAAAGAAATCTTAGTTCCTTCTTCTGAAGCTTGGCTACCTTCTTCACTTTCTCCATTGGCGAAAACACTTGTTGCTACAAGTGATAAAACTAAAATTAATGATAATACTTTTTTCATAATTTTCTCCTTTTATTGATCTACCATTTACAATATGTTAAACATATATCAACCGTTTAACATATTTATGATAATAGCACTTTATTTTTATATGTCAAGCGATAAACATATTTTTTTTCACTTTTATCATATCAATAGTTTTTACGAAAATAAAACTATACATAATATAATTATAATATATATAGTAAAAC
>CAZPTG010000101.1:0-8327 GCA_964589355.1 uncultured Spirochaetaceae bacterium | reverse complement strand
TTAATAAAGGGCTAACTATTTCTAAAAGAATGTTTGTTAAGCTTTTTAATCCATTGTCATGAATAATTTCTTTTTTATAGGCATACGCTCCAATTATTAGAATTACTAACATTTGGATTATTTGTGTGCTTGTCCTTGTTGCTATTTCCATTTATTTATTCTTTTCGTTTATAAAAAAGTAATATGCTTCTACCATATTTTCTTTCATCAATTTTTATCAAATCGCCAATTTCGTCTATCCATTGAGATTTTTCTTCACTTGGATAGTGAATTATAAAAAGACCGCCTTTATTTACAATTTCAGATTTTGCAATTAATTTTGTAAGCTCAACCTTTCCTTTCATTGGGAAAGGAGGATCTGCATATACTATATCATAGGTTTGTTTAGAAGTTGGAATAAATCTTTTTACGTCTGCCATAAACAAATTAATTGGAGTTTCTACAAAAGATATATTTTTTAAAATGATAGGTTTTTTCCCTTTATCTTTTTCTACTAAATGTACAGGGCTGGCTCCTCTTGATGCAGCTTCGATTCCAACACAGCCACTTCCTGTAAATAAATCTAAAAAAGAATAATCATCTAAATTGCCTAAAATTGAGAATAAAGATTCTCGCATTCTATCCATTGCTGGTCTAATTACTCCAGGAGGACATGTAACAATTCTTCCTCTATATTTACCACCTGTAATTCTCATAATACCTCTTATTTTATAAATGGATTTGCTTCTTTTAAAACTTTTTTTATTATTCTATGTTCAATATTGATAAAACCTGAATCTTTTTTTAAAATTTCATCGCAGTACTTTCTTGCTATTTTAATCATTTCTAAATCATTTACAAGAGATGCGAAATGCAATTTTAGAAATCCTGATTGTTTTGTTCCTAAAATATCTCCGGGACCTCTTAGAACTAAGTCTTTTTCTGCTATATAAAAACCATCATTTGTATCTTTCATTACTTTTAATCTTTCTTTTCCAATATCACTAATATTTTCACCATAAACTAAAAAACAATAAGATTGTAAAGATGATCGCCCGACTCTTCCTCTAAGTTGGTGTAAAGCAGATAATCCAAAAATATCTGCATGTTCAATAATGATGCAAGTTGCACCAGCTACATCTATTCCAACTTCAATTACACTAGTTGAAACAATATATGTAATCTCTCCTTTTTTGAACTTGTTTAAGATCTCAATTTTTTCTTTATCATCTATTTTACTATGTAGAAGAGCTGAAGGGACCTTTGGGTATTCTTTTTTCAAATATTCAAACATGTTTGTAACATCTCTTAATTCTTGAGGCCCCGAATCATCGATTCTAGGATATACAAAATATGCTTGATGACCTCTTTGAAATTCAACTCCAATTGATTTGTACATTCTTTTTCTAGAGTGCTCACTAACTAAATGAGTAGTTATTGCTTTTCTGTTTTTTGGTATAGTTTTTATTGTAGAAACATTTAAATCTCCAAAAACAGTAAGAGCAAGAGATCTTGGAATAGGGGTTGCACTCATCATTAAAATATTAGGATTTATTCCTTTTGCTAAGAGTTTATCTCTTTGATTTACTCCAAATCTGTGTTGTTCATCAATGATAATATATCTTAAATTTTTGAATTCAACATTATTACTGAATAGAGCATGAGTTCCAATTAATAATTGAATATTACCATTTTTAATGTTCTCTAATATAGGTTGCCTTTGTTTATTACTTACTGAACCTGTTAATAAAGCTATTTTTATTCCTAAAGGTTCTAATAATTCAGCAGCATTTTGTGCATGTTGATTTGCTAATAATTCTGTAGGAGCCATAAATGCAACTTGATGCTTTTTTGAAATCTCATGTAAGGTTGAAGCCCAAGCTACTAAAGTCTTTCCTGCTCCAACATCCCCTTGCAGCATTCTATTCATTGAAGATTTCTTATCTAAATCATATCTTATTTCTTTTAATGCTCCTATCTGATCTTGAGTTAGCATAAAAGGTAAATTAGAGATAAGCTTTAATTCTAACTTTGAAGGGAGACTCTTTATATTTTCATTAGTTGTATGTATATTAATATCTTTTCTTGCAATTATTTGCATATAAAAAAGTTCACTAAAAGCTAATGTTTTTCTAGCTTTTTTTAATTCATTTTTATTTTTTGGAAAATGATATGCCCTAATAGCTTTATCAAATGGCATTAAAGATAATTCATTTATTATATATTGAGGTATTTCGTCTTCAAATTGAATTGGATTTTCAAATATTTCTAATATATTTTTCTTTATTAACTTTTGAGTTAAAGAGCCTTTTAATGGATATAAAGGTAATATTTGTCCAAAAGGTTGTGGTGGGTTTTCTAAATCTTTTGTTTCATATAATTCAAAACTTGATGCTTGTAGTTCGCCATTGTGAGAATATACAGTAGCATAAAGGTAATAAAGTTTATCAACTTTAATCATTTTTTGTAAAAAATTTCTTCCAAAACATAAAAGACTTAGTCTTTTTCTCCCCAGATGGCTTTCAACAACTATTTTTAGAGTCTTGCCTGTTTTTGAAAAAGCCCCAAAAAAAGAATGAGATTTAATTGTTACAAAAGTATTTATTTGTAAAGCCTCATTAAAATGTTTTGGTAAATCTTCTAAATTAATGAGTTGAGTTCTATCTTCTCTATTTCTAGGGGTTAAACAAAGTAAATCTCCATATGTTTTTACCCCTAAAGATTCATAACTTTCTTTAGCGGAATTTCCAACACCTTTTAAAGTTGATATTTTAGTTGAATAATTCCTTATAAACATATTTTCCCTTTAAAGATTTAATAGATATGAAATAATATATGAGATTAGTGTTCTTGTTAATAAATAAAATATTACAGTTATTATTGTACTAGTTATTAATAATAATCTATCAGATACAATTTTACTTAGAAAAAATACTTTTTGAATCCAATTTAAATATCCACCAATAATATTTTCTAAAGTTCTAATTAGAGTAATTGTGTTAGAACCTTTTTTAAAACAAAGAACAAGTCTAATGATTATTATTGTTGTAAAGATTAAAAAGAATGGTGAAAAAATATAAGACCAAAGAGTATTAATTATCAAAGCTAAAATAACATATAAAGAGAGCTCTCCTGTCGCGCCAAATAAATTTAAAATACTTTGTATAACAGATAATAAAGCGAAGGCTAATAAGGGGGTAAAATCAATATTATTAGTTTTTAATAAATTTACATTTCTAAATAAATTTAAATAAGGATCAACAATTTTTTTTAGAATAATAAAAAAACTGCTTTTACTTATATGTGATACGGGGGCAAACCAAGACATTAAAATTCTTATCCAAATTAGTAAATTATAAACTGCTAATATTTGAGCAATTCCTAGTGCTATTTTCATTATAAAGGTTGATTCTTGCATATGTTCCTCTTTTAATTAAACCAAATATCTATAACTTCTGGTCTATCATTTATTTGTGAAATAAAATTTTCACTATATTTTACATTAAATATAGTATTACATTGTATATTAATTGGCTTTTCTTCTTCAACTACTACTATTTCATTATCATTAGCTTTAATTTTATCTTTTTCTAAAATTAATTTCAAATTTAAAGGTCCTGAATTACTAATAATAACTTGTTTTAAATCATTTAAACCAATTTCCTTTGCAATACTATAATTAAGCTTTATATTACAATTATTTAAAGCTGTTGGAGGTAAATCTTTTGGATCCATTATTTGATCAATATCAAAATCTATTTTACTTTCATCTTTATAGTTTTTTTTGAATCTTCCAACAAATCCATATATATTATCTACTTCTAAATCATTATTAAATTTTTCATATTTTTTATTAAATAAACCACTTTCGATAGTACCATTTACATCTGCAAGCACTAAAAATGACATCTTCTTGCCTTTTTGAGATATGTATTCTCTTTTACTAACAAGAGTTGCAACTATTGCAGTTTGTTGGTTAAGAACAAACTGCTCAGGTTTTGATAAATCAAAAATAACGCTATTACTTATTTCTTTTTTATAAGTATCTAGGGGGTGTCCTGAAATATAAAAACCAAGTAATTCTCTTTCTCTTTCAAGTTTTTCAAGAATTTTCCAATCTTCAATTTCAGGGATTTCAAATTCATTATAGTTTTCTTTTGAAAACTCCTCAAATAAACTCATTTGTCCCATTTCTTTATCTTCGATTATTCCTTGAGCAAATTTTATAGCTTCAGGTAAAACTTGTAATAAAGAAGGTCTATTAATTTTTAAGGAATCAAAAGCCCCTGCAGTAATTAAGGATTCTAAAAGTTTTGAATTTAATACTTTTGGTGTACTTCTTTCTAAGAAATCCATAAAACTTTTGTATTTTCCATTTCTCTCTCTTTCCTCAATTATTTTTGCAACTGCAACTTCTCCGACATTTTTTATCCCAGCTAAACCATAAACTATTTTATTATCAACAACACTAAAACTTTTTTCTGAGTAATTAATTGAAGGTGGTAATATCTCTAATCCCATTTTTTCAGCAACTGTTAAGTATTCTTTAAACTTATCGGGATTATTCATTTCATTTGTTAAGTTTGCAGCTAAGAATTCAGCAGGATAGTTTGCTTTTAAAAATGCTGTTTGATAGGCTACTAGTGAATATGCTACAGCATGAGATTTATTAAACCCATAATTTGCAAAAGGTTCTAGCATTTCAAAAATATCTATTGCATGTTGTTTTGAGTGTCCTTTTTTTGCAGCACCTTCAATAAAGAGCTTTTTTTGCTTTTCTAATTCATATACTTTTTTCTTTCCCATTATCCTTCTTAAAATATCAGCTTCACCAAGTGAATAACCAGCTATGATTTGTGCAACTTTCATAACTTGTTCTTGATAGACTATTACGCCATAAGTAGTTTTTAAAACATCCTCTAAAGCTGGATCAGCATATTTGATTTCTTCATTTCCATGCTTACAATTAATAAATTGTGGTATATATGCCATTGGTCCAGGTCTGTATAATGCATTTAAAGCTACAAGGTCTTCAATATTAGTGGGTTTTGCCTGTTTTAAGGTTTTCTGCATTCCCGCAGATTCAAATTGAAAAACACATGAGGATTCTCCATTTTGTAACATATTAAAAGTTGCAGGATCTGTTTCACTTATTTTATCTATATCAAAGGATTTATTTTTTTTATGAACTAAATCTACACAATGTTTAATTAAAGTTAGAGTTTTTAGGCCTAAAAAGTCCATTTTTACTAAACCACACTCTTCAATTAAATCCATTGTATATTGTGAAGATACCGCTCCGGTTTTTGGATCTTTATACAAAGGAACATATTCTGTTAATTCCTCTCTTCCAATAACAACACCAGCTGCATGAGTGGAAATGTGTCTACTCAAGCCTTCTAAACGACTTGCTACAGCAAATAATGTTTCAAAAACACCACCTTGTTCTTTAATTTCTCTTAGTTCTTCACTCATTTCAAGTGCTTTTTCTACACTCATTTTCCTTTCATCAGGAATTAGTTTTGCTATTTTATTAGATTCTGCAAAAGATATATCTAATACTCTTGCACAGTCTTTTATAACAGCTTTTGTTTTCAATGTTCCAAATGTAGCTATTTGTGCTACTTTTTCAACACCGTAGTGTTCTGTAACATAATCAATAACATCAGCACGTCTTTCCTGACAAAAATCAATATCAAAATCGGGCATGCTAACTCTATCTGGATTCAGGAATCTCTCAAAAAGTAGTTTATATTTCATTGGATCTACATCTGTTATTTCAAGAGCATATGCTACAATTGATCCAGCTCCTGATCCACGCCCAGGGCCAACTGGAATGTTATGTTGTTTAGCCCAATAAATATAATCTCTAACTATAAGAAAATATCCAGGGAATTGCATGTCAATTATTATTTTTAGTTCGTATTCAAGTCGATCTTCATATTCTTTAGGTACTACATCATATCTTTTTTTAAGGCCTTCTTTTGCTAAATGTATTAAATAGTCATCTTCACTTGTAAAAGGTTTAGGAATTGTTGATTTAGGTAAAATTGGACCTGGAAACTTTATTGTTAAATTACACCGATTTGCAATTATTTTTGTATTTTCAATAGCTTGAGGATATTCTGAAAAGAGTTCAGCCATTTGATCAGGTGATTTAAAGTAAAACTCTTTACCATTAAAGCGCATTCTTTTTTCATCACTTAATTTAGCACCAGTTCCAATACATAATAAAACATCTTGGGCTAACCAATCTGAGTCTTCAATGTAGTGTATATCGTTAGTACAAACTAAGGGTATATCTGTTTCTTTAGAAATTTTAGCTAATAAGGGATTTGTTCTTTTTTGTTCTTCTAGGTTATGATCTTGTAATTCTAAATAATATCTATCATCATCAAAAACACTTTTATACCATAGAGCTCTTTTTTTAGCTTCTTCATATTTATCTTGAAGTAATAATTGAAGGATTTCTCCGCCTAAACATGCAGAGAGACAAATTAAACCTTCATTATATTTTTCTAAAAGTTCATCGTCAATTCTAGGTTTTTTATAAAAACCTTCTGTATATGAGACTGAAACAAGCTTTATTAAGTTTTTATAACCAGTTTCATTCATTGCTAACAAAATTAAATGATATCTTTTTGTAGAATCATCAGCTCCAAGTTTTTTCTTTATAGTATGTCCTTTCGGATTTGAGTAAACTTCACACCCTATAATAGGATTTATGTCTTGTTTTTTACATTCTGAATAAAATCTTAGTGCTCCAAACAGATTGCCATGATCTGTTATAGCAAGATTTGTCATATTATATTCTTTAGCTTTAGCAACATAACGCTCTATTGGGGCAGCCCCATCAAGAAGTGAGAAATCTGTATGGTTGTGTAAATGAACAAAATCTGTCAATACGGTCTCCTAAATTGGTTAATTGTTATTTTCTATTATTAATATTCAATTCTTTCACGTTTATTTTTTGAAGGTGATATTTGAAAAAGTATTGATTGTAATATTCTTTTAGCTCGCTCTTTTTGTAAAGGGGTAACCCCTTTAATATTTTTATCTATTTCAGAAACTAGCTTTTTTGAAATAGAATTTACTGTTTTTGGCTTTATTGGAACTTGAAGTCCTTCTAATTCTGAAGAAACAAAAGATGATATATATATTCCTGAGGTAGGAAATGTGATACTCATTTTTGTATTACTAATTAAGGTTTGGTTAATATATGAGCCAAAAGCAAAAATAACAGTTGATTCTGGCTCTTGTATTGGATTACCAATACAATAAAATCTTTCAAAGTCAAAGTTGTTTAATGGAATATTTATTTGTTTTAATAATGTTCCATTTTCTAATAATAAGTTGTTGTTTTTATATAATTTTTCAATTGGAATTACTTTTGATATTAATTTTTCTTTTGAAAAATCTATAAGTTCAATAGTTGAATCCATACAAGATAAGGTAGCCGGGAGAGAGTAGCGAATATTATTTGTACAGATAGCCCCTCCAATTGTTATTTGATTTCTAACAATGTGTGTGGCTGTATTGCTCAGTGTGTCTAATAATAAATCATTAAAAGCTAGAGTCCCGATTTCTAATAGTTTATTAGTTGTAACCATAGCCCCTATTTCAACATGCTTTATATTTCTTGTAACATCAAATAAATCTTTTATTTTTCCAAGAGAAATTACTTTTGTAGAATCATTTAATGGATAATATTTGTTTTTTTGCATAAGAGAGGTTCCCCCAGCAAAAAATATATGTTTTGGGTTGTTTTGAATCGCCTGGTGTAATTCATTTAAAGTTTCAGGAATAATTAATTTGTTGTTTTTATAATACACGTCTTTTTATCCTATCTTCTAAAGCTTTTAATAAAATAGTATATAATTCTTGAGAAGTTAAACAATTGCAAGGATTTATTGAAAACTCTTTTTCGGCAGAATTAAAATCAATTTGCTTTTTTGAATCTTCTTCTAAAGCTTTTGTTAAAAACTTTTTTGAAAAATCATCCATTTTATTATCTAATCTTTTAGTTTTAGCCTTTAACAATAATGATTCAATTATTAAAGTAGTTGTTTCATAACAATTTGGACAGGGTTCAAGTTTTAATGCATTGTAGGTTCTTCTTATATTTCTATAATGAGCACTTTGCATAAATGCATTAAAAGTTGTTATTGTTTTTCCTTGAAGCTTAAAAGCTGGAATTAGAGAACTTAGTACAGGTTCATTATCTAGTATAGCTAAAGAATTTCTATATATATTATTTTCGCATTTTCTCATTGGTATATCAACTTGTAAATCTGCATAAAGGATTTGTGATAATGGTTTCATTTCTTCAACAATAAGTTCAAATGCAG
>CAZPTG010000100.1:0-8330 GCA_964589355.1 uncultured Spirochaetaceae bacterium | reverse complement strand
AAAATTACGCTCAAATATTATTAAAGAAAATACTAAACCTGAAATGGATATTTGGTAAATGTTAATGTGATATAAATCACATTAACATTAGATTAATGATTAATAATTAGAAAATATTTTAATTATTTGTTATAAAAATACAATTATGAGTTTTATTTTCATATGTTAGTCAAATAAAGTTGCTAGTTTAGTTTTTTATTTAGTATTTTCTATTGACCCCATTATAAAAAACCATTATAAAATAGATGAATGGGGTAAAAAATGAAAAAAGTAACACTAGAATTATGTATGGGGAGTTCTTGTTTTTCTCGAGGAAATTCAAGAACTCTTGAACTAATAGAATCTTTTATTGAAGAAAATAATAATTCTGAATATGTGAGTGTAAAAGGACATTTATGTTTAAACAGATGTAGTTCTGGTCCAATTATAAAAATAAATGGAAAGGATTATGAAAATATAAATCCTGAATGCGTGATTGATTTAATTCGAGAAGAATTAGAAAAGTAGCATAAGGGAGGAAAAATGGTTCATCCAATATTTACAGAATTGACAGAGTGCAGAGATTGTTATAAATGTGTTAGAGCTTGTCCTACAAAAGCGATTCAAGTAAAAGAAGGTAGTGCAATAGTAATTCATGACCGTTGTACTTATTGTGGTATTTGTGTTGATGTTTGTCCTTCTAATGCAAAAAAAGTTAGAAATGATTTAGAAAGAGTTAAATTGTTTTTGAAGAGTAAGCGTAAAATAATTTGCTCTTTAGCTCCATCCCATAGTAGTGAATTTGTTGATAGGGAATCGGCTTTACTAATAGCTTTAAAAAAATTAGGTTTTAGTGATATTAGTGAAACTGCTATTGGAGCAGCCTTAGTTAGTTCTAGTGTAGATGAATTTAGAAAAAGAGGGGAGGATACTTCTTGGATTTCTACAGCTTGCCCATCTGTTGTTCAATTAATAAAAAAATATTATTCAACTCTAGAAAAACAATTAGCACCAATTCCGTCTCCTTTACAGCTTCACTGTTCTTATTTAAGAGAAATATATGGACAAAATATTGGAATTGTTTTTATAGGTCCTTGTATAGCTAAGAAATGGGAAGCAGATGAATGGCCGGGTTATCCAAATTTTGCACTTACTTTTGATGAGTTAAATACTTGGCTAAAACAAGAAAATTTAGATATAGAAAAAATTAATAATCAACTCTTTCTTTCGAATGAAGATTATCCAAAATATGTACCTGCTAAAGCTGCAAAAACTTCTTCTTATAGTGTTGAGGGTGGTATGATTGCATCTTTTGAAGGTGGAGACAATTTTTTCCAAGAGAATTCTATTGCAATCTCTGGAAACCTAGCAGTTAAATCTACTTTAGATAATTTAGTGAATTCTGAAAATAATCAATTTTTAGAATTATTAAGTTGTGAAGGTGGATGTATTAATGGTCCTTCAACAAATAAAAAGATTGCTTTATCAAATAAGAAATTTAAAACAACAGGATATACAAGAAAAAGATTAGAAGATCAAGATTTATTTGAAATTCCTAAAGATTTTGTCAATAAGGTTGTTGAAAAAGGATATGATATATTAAAGGTAAAACCTTCTACAACAATTTATAGACATTATGATACTCAAATTTATAGTGAAAATGAAATACAAAAGGCTCTTAGGGAACTTGGGAAAATTCATCAAAAAGATCAAATTAATTGTGGTGGTTGTGGTTATTCAACATGTAGAGAAATGGCTATTGCATATTTAGATGGAATGGCTGAAATCGAAATGTGCGTGACAAAAATGAGAAAAGAAGCTCAAACAAAAATGGATGTTTTATTACGTACAATTCCAATGGGAGTTGTTATAGTAGATAAGGTATTAAATATTGTTGATTGTAATGCTAAATTTGTGGAGCTTTTTTCAGATATTGAATATGAAGTAGATAATGCATCTTTAGAAGTTATAAAAGGATTAAGCTTAAGTCAATTTGTTTCTTTTAAAGAAAAATTTAGTGAGCAATTCAATAGAGAATATTCTAAACAAGTAAAAATAAAAGTTAATGATATGTTCTTAAAAGCAACTTTTTTCTCAATTCCAAAACATAATTTAGTAGGGGCTCTTTTTGATGATATTACAAATCCTACAATAAGAAGAGAAACTGTAGTAAAAAAGGCTGAAGCTGTAATACAACAAAGTTTAGAAACTGTTCAACAAATAGCCTCATTACTTGGAGAAAATGCAGCAGATACTGAAATTACATTGAATTCATTAATTGAAGCTTTTGATGTGCCTTCTGATGAAAAAAGGTAAATAAGGAGCTTATATGAATGATATATTTATTGATGTGGATTATTGTCAAATATATAAATATGGTCAAAAAATTGGTGGCGATGTTTTTTTACAAAAGAGAAATCCTGAGAGAAATCAAATTGTTGCTGTTTTAAGTGATGGCTTAGGATCAGGAGTAAAAGCAAATGTTTTAGCTTCATTAACGGCAAATATGGCTAAACAATTAAGTTTTTCCCCTTTAAATTTAAAACATTCTGCAAAAATCATTATGGATACTTTACCAATTTGCAAAGAGAGAAAAATTAGTTATTCAACTTTTTCAATAGCTGATATTAGATATAATAAATATAATTCAGATATTAAAGTTAATTTTTTAGAATATGATAATCCGAGTGCTCTATATTTTAAAAATGAAAAAAATATAGACTGGCATGGTGACAAAATCATTTTAGATAGGAAAAATGCTTTTAAAAAAGAAGAAATTGTTTATAACAAATTTAATCTAAGAGTTGGTGATCGCTTAATAATTTTTAGTGATGGAGTAACTCAATCAGGCCTAGGCACTTCAACTCCTTTAGGCTGGAGGCTTTCTGGAGTAAAAAAATATGTTGAAGATATATTAAAGCAATATCCTTCTATTAGTAGTAGAGATTTAACAAAAAAAATTGTTTATAAAGCATATAATTTAGATGGATTAGCAACAAAAGATGATATTACTTGTTGTTGTATTTATGTTCGAAAACCTAGAAGAACTTTAATAGTTACAGGACCTCCTTTTTTGAAAGAATCTGATGATTTATTATGTGATAAAATTATTGATTTCAAGGGTAAAAAAATTATTTCAGGTGGAACAACAGCTTTAATTGTATCAAGAATATTGAATCTGAAAATAAAAGTAGATTTATCTTCGTGGTCGAAAGATGTTCCTCCTTATTCAAAAATGGATGGAATGGATTTGGTAACAGAGGGTATGTTAACTTTAACAAAAGTAGTTAATACTTTAGAAAATAAAAAGGTATTAACTTCATTAAAAAATGATGCAGTAAAAAAATATATAGAATTAATTTTAGATAGTGATCAAGTTCACTTTATTGTAGGAACTAAAATTAATGAAGCACATCAAGATCCTAGTATTCCTGTTGAAATTGGAATTAGAAGAACATTAATAGAAAGGCTTAGAAGAGCTTTAGAAGATAATTATTTAAAAGAAACATCTATTGAGTATATTTAAAGGAGAAAGAAATGGATAAAAGAGTATCAATTAAAATATGTGTTGGAACATCTTGTTTCGTACAAGGAGGAGCAGATTTATTATTATATAACGATTTTATAGATCCTGAGATAGTAGAAAAATGTGATGTTGAAGGAATTTCTTGTATAAATGCTTGTAAAAATGTAGAAAGCAAAGAAAGTGCTCCTTTTGTTATGATAAATGATGTTGTATATGGGGATATGACTCCTGATAAATTAAAAAAAATAGTTAATGAGGTGTATAATGCTAGAAATAAATAATCAATTTACACATTTAAAAAATAAAGTATATTCTACAATTTTAAAAAGCTATTTTAATGGGACATTAGAAGAAGATATAGATAAAATTCCTTATTGGATTATTCCTAAAGACACAGATCCAAGTAGATGTTGTATTTATAAAGAAAGAGCAATGATTCGTTATAGGATATTAGCTTTTCTTGGAATAAATATTGAAAAAGATGATGATGAGTTAAAACCTTTAAGTGAATTTTATAGAGAATCATTAAATAAAAAAATGAAGCCACTTCCTGTACTAACTACAATTAGTACAGCTTGTAGCGCGTGCCCTAAAGATCAATATTTAATCAGTGATGCTTGTAGAGGGTGTTATGCTAGACCTTGTTTAGCAAACTGTCCTGTAAATGCAATTACATTTGTAAACGGTAAAGCAAAAATAAATCAAGAAAAATGCATAAGATGTGGGAAATGCCAAGAAGTTTGTCCTTTTAATAGTGTGTTGCATACGCCAGTTCCTTGTGAAGGAGCTTGTCCTGTTGGAGCTATTAAAAAGAATGAAAAGGGTTTTGTTGAGATAGATTATAAAAAATGTATAAGTTGTGGTAAATGTTCAAGATCTTGTCCTTTTGGTGCTATTGTTGAGAGAAGTAGTATTTTTTCGGTTTTAGAGATGTTAAAAAGCTCTGAAAATGTAAGTGCTATTATTGCTCCAGCAATTGATGGTCAATTCCCAGGAAGTTTAGGACAAATAAAAAAAGCCTTAAAAAAAGTAGGGTTTTCAAATGTTATTGAAGTTAGTGAAGGTGCTGAAATAACAAGTAGAAATGAAGCTAAAGAATTAGAAGAAAGACTTGAGAGAGGTGATAAATTAATGAGTACTAGTTGTTGTCCTGCTTATGTAGAACTAATAAATAGGCATTATCCTCATTTAAATAAAATAAAGAGTGATACATTATCACCTATGGTTTATAGTGCACAATTAGCTAAAGAGAGATATCCAGATACTAAGGTTGTTTTTATAGGTCCTTGTTTAGCAAAAAGAGTAGAAGCTATAAATTTTGATGAAGTTGATGGTGTAATGACCTTTAGTGAATTAGCATCAATTTTTGTTGCAAAAGATATTGATGTTAAGGAAATTGAAGAAGATACACTTGGTGATACTAAGAACTTTGAAGATTGTAGAAATTTTGCTATAAATGATGGTGTAAGTAGTTGTGTAATGACTAGAGTAAAGGATTCTTCAAAAGTAAAACCCTATGCAATAAATGGCTTAGATAAAAAAACATATAAAATGTTTAAGGTAATAGACAAAATACCGGCAAAAGGAAATTTTGTAGAAGTTATGGTTTGTGAAGGTGGTTGTATAAATGGGCCGGGAACTATAGTTAAACCAAAAGTTGCTAAGAAGCTTAGAAATGGTAATACCAAAGCTATTACCAATGCAATTAAAAAGAAAACTCTTTATTGATTATAAATTAAGTAATGTATATTTTATACTAGAGAGGTATGTATGGATGCTAAAAAAGAATTAGAAGCATTATTAGAAAGTTATGATGGATCAATTGAAAGTAGGTATTGTTCTTTAGCAAATACTGTTGCTTTTATTAAAGGTTTATTAATTGAAATATCTTGGATTGGTTTTTATTTAAAAAAAGATTCTTTTTTAATATTAGGCCCTTTTCAAGGAAATGTTGCTTGTGAAAAAATACCTTTTACAAAAGGCGTTTGTGGGGATAGTTATTCACAAAGAAAAACTATTAATGTTGATAATGTAAATTTATATGATAATCATATTGCTTGTGAAAGTGATACTTGTAGTGAATTGGTCATTCCGATAAAATCTAAATCTAGAGTTGTTGGTGTTTTAGATATTGATTCTAAATCTTTTTCACGATTTCGAGATGAAGAAATCAAAATGTTAGAAGATTTGGTTCAAATAATTGCAAAAAAATTATTTTAGATTATATTTTAACTTGACAACAAAATATAAAAACAGCATATTTTTAGTATTAGGCTATGATAAAGACGAGTAATATGAGGCTGTGCTTTGAGAGAAGGTATCCTTGGCTGGAAGATACTTAGTAACACTTATATGAAAACCCCTTTTGAGCTGCAACTTGAACAACAATAAGTTAATTAAGGTTGCCGTCAACTCAACGATATGAGATAAATGAGAGCCTTTTCTTTTTAGGAAGGAAACAAGGTGGAACCGCGAAAGCTATTATGCCTTCGTCCTTGTAATTGATGATTTGTGTCATCATTTATATAGGTGAGGACATAATAGCTTTTTTTGTTATTTTATAGGAGATAAGAATATGGCAGAGAAATTAAGTGCAGAAGAAAAATTGGCTAGAATTAGACACTCTATGGCTCATGTTATGGCTGAAGCAGTTTTAGAAATGTTCCCTAGCGCTCAAATTGCAATTGGTCCTTCAATCGAAAATGGATTTTATTATGATTTTGAGTTACCAAGACAATTGGTAAATGAAGATTTAGATGAAATAACACAAAAAATGAAAGATATCATTAAAAGTGATAAAAAGTTTGTAAGAACTGAAGTATCAAGAGCTGAAGCTAGAGAAAAATTCAAAGATCAAAAATATAAAATTGAGCTCTTAGATGCGATTGAAGAAAATGAAGTAGTGACTTTATATAATCAAGGTAATTTTACAGATCTTTGTAGAGGCCCTCATGTTGAATCAACTAAACAATTAAGAACAGATTCTTTTAAATTAATGAGTATTGCTGGAGCTTATTGGAGGGGTAAAGAATCTAATCCAATGTTAACTCGTATTTATGGTACAGCATGGACAAATAAAAAAGATTTGAGACTTTACTTAAATAAACTAGAAGAAATTGAAAAAAGAGATCATAGAAGACTTGGTAAAGAACTTGATTTATTTTCTATTCATGAAGAAGCTGGTCCTGGTTTAGTATATTGGCATCCAAAAGGATCTAGAATAAGATTAGCAATAGAAGATTTTTGGAGAGATGAACATTATAAAAATGGTTATGAGATGGTATATACTCCTCATGTAGGAAAATCTTGGCTTTGGGAAACTAGTGGACATTTAGATTTTTATAAAGAAGGTATGTATCCTCAAATGGTTATGGATAAAGCTAATTATTATGCAAAGCCAATGAATTGTCCTTTCCATATTATGATTTATAACAATAAAAAGCACTCTTATAGAGAACTTCCTTGTAGATGGGCAGAATTAGGGACTGTATATAGATATGAAAAAGCAGGAGCTTTACACGGATTATTAAGAGTAAGAGGTTTTACTCAAGATGATGCTCACTTAATTGTTACACCAGAACAAATGGGAGATGAAATCACAAAAGTTCTTAAATTTTCTCTTCATATGTTACATAGTTTTGGATTCGAAGATATTAAAGCTTATTTATCTACAAAACCAGAAAAGAGTGTGGGTGAAGTTGAGAGATGGGATGCTGCAACTATAGCACTTAAAAAAGCTATTGAGGATGAAGGCTTAGAATATGATGTAGATGAAGGTGGTGGAGCTTTTTATGGTCCAAAAATTGATTTAAAGATTAAAGATGCTGTTGGAAGACAATGGCAATTATCGACAATTCAATTTGACTTTAATTTACCAGATAGATTTGATATGACCTTTGTAGATAAAGATGGAGTTGAAAAACGCCCATACATGATCCATAGAGCATTATTAGGTTCAATTGAAAGATTCTTTGGTGTATTAGTTGAACATTATGCAGGAGCTTTCCCTGCTTGGTTATCTCCAGAACAGGTTAAAGTTATTCCTATAAATGATTCTTGTTTTGATTATTGTAAAGAACTTGAATCAAAATTAAGAGGTGAAAATTTTAGAGTTTCAGCAGATTTAAGTTCGTCTCACTTTAAGGCAAAGATAAAAGAGGCTCAACATGAAAAAATTCCATATATGTTAATTGTTGGAAATAATGAAGTAGAATCAAAACAAATGTCAGTAAGGTTAAGAAATGGAAAACAACAGAATTGGGGTGATTATGATTCTTTTGTAGAAAAGTTACATAATATTATTGATACTAAACAAATTGAATTATAAAGATATAGGGTGACAAAATTGTCACCCTATTTTTAGGATAAAATTATGAATATAGATAAATTTAAAAAAATAGAAGAAATAGATAAAAAAATAACTATGATAAATCATGTTACACAAGTACTAGAATATGATTTAGAAGTTAATGCTCCTAAAAAAGCAAGTTCAGAAAGATCAAAACAAATGTCTTGGACTTCTTTAGAAGCTTATTCTTTATCTTCAAGTAATGAAATGAAGAATTTGTTAAATGATTTAGGTGCTTGCGATGAAAACGACGAGGGTAATGGAGAATGTGATTATCAAAAAGCTATAATAAGGAAAAGATATAAAGAATTTAAAATAGCAAATAGGATCCCAAAAGAACATATAAAAAGGAAAAGAGAAATTTTGACTCTATCTTATGATAAATGGGTTGAAGCAAGAGAAAAAAATGATTTTAATTCATATATTCCTTATTTAGAACTAGTTCTAGATATTACTCGCCAAGAAGCTTCTTATATA
>CAZPTG010000099.1:0-8361 GCA_964589355.1 uncultured Spirochaetaceae bacterium | reverse complement strand
AAAAATTACTTTAATAACGCATATTAAGTAAAATCAGGTATTATAAGCGTTATAATCGTATTAACAATTTGAAAAAACGGATAGAAAATATTAGCTCTTTGATTGAAAGTTGGTGCAAGAAAAAATTAGTTTTTGCCCACCCGCTTCTGCCCTATGGGTCAGTTGGGGAAGCCTACGCACATTGCACACATTTGCAAATCGCACAGGCTGACCCACAGACCAAAATTTGCAAAAGAGTGCAATTTTTGCCAACGCTCGGAGGTGCGTACTATGGCTGATGTGCATGATAGGAAAACCAGGAGTTATAACATGTCAAAGATTAAAGGTAAAAATACAAAACCTGAAATCCTTGTTCGACAATTCCTTCATAAAAATGGATTCCGTTTTAGGTTAAACTATTCAAAATTACCAGGAAAACCTGACATCGTTTTACCAAAATACAAAACGGTGATTTTTATTAATGGGTGTTTCTGGCATGGACATGAAAATTGTAAAGATTTTGTCATTCCGAAAACAAAAACTGAGTGGTGGCTTAATAAAATAAATTGGACAAAACAACGAGACCTATTGAAAACAAAGGAGCTTGAATCGCTTGGTTGGCACGTAAAAGTGATTTGGGAATGTGAATTAAAAAAAAATAATATTGATAAAACAATGAAAAACCTCATTAAAGCTTTAAAAAGTGAAAATACCCATTATTGATATATTTGCAGGACCTGGTGGACTTGGCGAAGGATTTTCTTCTTTAAAAGATAGAAATGGTCAGCGTATTTTTGATATAGGTCTTTCAATTGAGAAAGACGAATATGCTCACAAAACACTATTATTACGCAGTTTCTTTAGACAGTTCCCTGTTAATAAAGTGCCGGATATGTATTACGAAGCATTAAGAGAAAATAATATAGAAATAAGGGAGAAGAAAATTGCGGAGCTTTTTAATTCATATCCTAAACAGACTAGAATAGCACAAGAAGAAGCATGGCATTTCGAACTGCCTTATCCTGAAGAATATGATAAGAATGGAAATCTTAAAGGTGGCTATAAAGAAAAAGAGATAAAAATCAGAAATCAATATATAGATGAAAGAATAACAAAAGTCTTGAATAATAAAGGAGACTTTGTTCTTATTGGCGGTCCTCCATGCCAAGCATACTCTCTAGTTGGCCGTTCGAGGAACAGAGGAATATCAGACAAGGATCATCGGGTACATCTTTATAAAGAATATTTAAGAATCATTGCAAAACATCATCCGGCCGTTTTTGTCATGGAAAATGTAAAAGGGCTTCTGTCTTCCAGTGTTAATGGAAATAAAATCTTTGAACTAATTAAAAAGGACCTTAGAGAACCCTCCAGAGTATATAAAAAATTAAATTCACCAAAATATCGAATTTTCAGCTTGGTCAAAGAACCCATTAATGGAGATTACACAAATCCGCATTACAATAAAAATACTGATTACCTAATAAAAACAGACGAATACGGAATACCTCAAAAGAGACATCGGGTAATCCTGCTTGGGATAAGGGAAGATATCGAAGTAAACCCAAGCATCTTGAAAAAAGAGAATAAAGTTGACCTTAAGCAGGTAATAGGAGATTTGCCTACTCTCCGAAGTGGTCTAAACCGGCGGTTCGTAAAAAAGATAAAACAAGATAGAAAAATGCAAAGGGTTTACAGGAAGGTTGAGGATAGCGACAAGGAATGGATTAAATATTACAAAAAATTCAGTAAAGAAATCCAAAAAATGAACGGTCTTGCTAACGGATTACCGATCGAGGAGCCAGTAATTCCAGAACACGGAATTGGAGCTGAATACATTGAATATGATAGCCCGTCCATAAAAAACCCACATTACAACTGGTACAGAGATAAAACAGGCAAACTTAAGGGCGTTATTAATCATCAATCACGCTCTCATCTTCTAGAAGACCTGCGAAGATACATGTTTTGTGCTGTAGTAATGAAAGCTGAAAAACGATTTCCAAGACTGAATGATTTTCAAAAGTACAGCAAAAAGCTGATACCTGACCATGCCAATGCAGCATCTGGAAAATTTGCTGATAGATTTCGTGTACAGGACCCTGTAAATCCGGCAACAACAATAACAAGTCATATATCGAAAGATGGACATTACTTTATTCACTATGATATAAAGCAGTGTAGAAGCCTCACAGTTAGGGAAGCAGCACGCATCCAAACTTTCCCTGATGATTATCTATTCCGCGGAAGCCGAACTAAACAGTTTCATCAAGTAGGAAATGCAGTCCCACCTTTATTGGCAAATAAAATTGCTGAGATTGTTCATGAGGTATTTAATAAAATTGATAAGAATAAAAACATTGTAAAAGAGAAGGAATTTATAGAGAAGACGTTTTAATAAATGATTGACTACTCAAAAATAGAATCCACTCAGGCGCCACCAGAAGCCAGCTCGATGATTGAAACATTCAGGGCTATCGGTTATTCCATTGAGACGGCTATTGCAGATATTATAGATAATTCAATAACCGCACATGCTCAGAATATATGGATTGATTATGAATGGAATGGCCCTTCAACCATTCTGTCAGTTACTGATGATGGATATGGTATGAACAATGAGAAACTTGTACAGGCAATGAAGCCCGGTAGTATAAGTCCGCTAGAAGTGCGGAAAGAACATGATCTTGGCCGTTTCGGTCTGGGACTTAAAACGGCATCCTTTTCACAATGCAGAAAATTTGCTGTTCTTTCTTTAAAGAAGCAACATCAGCCAGTTTTTTGGTGCTGGGATTTAGATTATGTGAATCATTATAAAAGCTGGTCGCTCATTAGATATTGCCCTGCAGAAGAAAGCTACGTTCGAAACCTTGAAGAGATAGGCCACGGCACAACTGTAGTATGGTGGGATATTGACAGACTTACTTCAAACACACGCACAGACAGTGAACAATCAAAGGCACAATTCCTGTCCACAATGGATTCTGTGAAAAGGCATCTTGGGATGGTATTCCATCGGTTTATAGATGAAGGGTTGAATATATTTTTCAGGGGTCGGAAGATTGAATCCTGGGATCCTTTTATGATCGGTTCAGATGGATTGCAAACCAAGCCGGAATCTGTTTTTGAAAACGGCAAAGTCCGAATAAAAGGTTTTGTACTTCCACATAGATCGAAGCTTTCTGCTGAACAATATTTATATGGGAAGGGCCCACAGGATAGCTGGACAGCACATCAGGGCTTTTATGTATATAGGAATAAGCGGTTGCTGGTCTCAGGTGACTGGCTTGGAATGTTTAAAAAAGAAGTGCACTACGATTTATGCCGTGTTCGAATAGACCTGACTAATGATCTGGACGAAGAATGGCAAATTGATATTAGAAAGTCTGTTGCCAGACCACCTTCAAGATTAAAAGAAACTATCCTTTCAATTGCAAAAGATGTTCGTGCACAAGCCGTGGAAGTATACAGACATAAGGGTAAAATTGTAAAAAGAAAACTGGTTAAAAATGAGTACTTCCCATTTTGGGAAGAAAGAACAAGGCATGGTAAGCGGTTCTATAAGCTTAATCGGAATCACCCTTTAATCAAAGAGTTAAAGGAAAATTTAGATACGGATCCTTCTAAGCTTGAACAATTACTACAGTTTATCGAGGAAACCGTCCCGATTCCCCTGATTACTCTTCAGGAAAGTGAGAACGAAAAACCACATGGACAACCATTTGAGGGAACAGATCACAATTCGATTAAAGAAACTATGCAAAAGCTTTTTAAAGGATTTGTTTCTAGTGGACTTTCTGTTGAAAAAGCGAAAGCAAGGATTCTTAACACTGAACCTTATAATTTTTATCCAGAATACATTGAATTTTTGATAAATGAGTAAAAAAGACCCAATAAAAAACATTAGACAACTATTGTCTGAAAGCTCTTCATACACTAGAGAAGAAATTGAAGAGGCAGTTGATGAAGTTCTTAAAATGAAGTATTTCGTAGGTGAGAATCGTGAAGCGCTCATTAGAAGGATTGAAGAACTTTATACAATTAGACAAGATGAGTTTGGAACGATCTTAAAGGAAGATGAAAACAATCCTTGGTTAAATGAAAAAAGAGCTGAAATTGATTTCGAAAATGGATTTTGGGGAAGGTATCGAGAGTATTTGGAAATAGAAAAGAATTTTGCGCCAGATGTAATAAATAAACTAGATAGAATAACAGATAGCATTCTTGACAACTTTTTCGACCCATCACTTAAGGCTACAGTTAACAAAAAGGGATTAGTTGTTGGACAAGTGCAATCTGGTAAAACAGCAAATTATACAGGACTTATCTGTAAAGCCGCTGATGCTGGTTTTGGATTAATTATCGTTTTGGCTGGAATTCATAATAACCTTAGAAGCCAAACTCAAATAAGGATTGACGAAAGTTTTTTAGGATTTGATACACAACACACCAGAGCGTTTGACCAAAGAAGTATTCAAATTGGAGTTGGAGACCCTTATTTTGGATCTCCGATAGTTGCCCATTCTTTAACCTCAAGTATTGAGAAGGGAGACTTTTCGCAGGGAGCAGCAAATGCATTAGGCTTAAATTTTAACACTTCTGAACCTATTGTAGCAGTAATAAAAAAGAATCCGCACGTGCTTCGTAGGATTTATCAATGGCTGGGAGCGCAAACAAATGAAGATAGTAAGCTTGGACGCGTTATTCGGAATAAATCTCTTTTGCTTATTGATGATGAGGCAGATAATGCTTCCATTAATATTTCAAACGATCCTGAAAGGCAAAGCTCAATTAACGGATGGATTACTCAAATACTTAATTTGTTTGGTAAAAATGCCTATGTAGGTTATACTGCCACTCCATTCGCCAATATTTTTATTCAATTGGATGACCAAAACTTATTCCCTAGAAACTTTATAAAGAATATTCCAGCACCTTCAAATTACATTGGTCCAGAGAAAGTATTTGGATTTAGTCCATTGGACGAAGATGAAACATCAAATGAAGTTCTTCCAATTGTCAATAGAATCAATGATTACAGAGATTTTGTGCCAGATAAACATAAAAAGGATGACCAAAAACCATCTTCGCTTCCCGAATCCTTAAAAAAAGCAATTCGCTGTTTTATTATCACTTGTGCAATAAGACGATTAAGAGGACAAACAACAGTTCATAACTCAATGCTTATTCACGTATCAAGATTTGTTCTTTGGCAAGATCATATTGCTGAGCTCGTCTCTAATCAATTTATTTATTACAGAAGAGGAATTGACCAAAACGATCCTGTCATTTTAAATGAGTTTAAATCAACATTTGAACAAGACGAAAATGGTTATAGGTCTTTTGTAACAGTGTCTCAACAAATTTTAAATTCAGAACTCTCAAGTTTAGATTCACAAATTCAAGTTCATAAATGGAGCGAAGTTTTGCAATATTTAAATGACGCTGCTGCACGAATTGAAGTGAAATCAATACATGGTGGTTCGGGTGAAGCGCTTGACTATTTTGACCATAAAAACGGACTATCAGTAATTGCGGTAGGCGGAAACAAGTTATCCAGAGGGTTAACGTTAGAAGGTCTATCGGTTAGTTACTATTTACGAGCTTCACGAATGTATGACACCTTAATGCAAATGGGGCGTTGGTTTGGTTATAGAGGTGGGTATGTTGATTTATGCCGTTTATTTACAAGTAGAGAGTTGAATGAATGGTTCTGCCATATTACTCAGGCATCAGAAGAATTAAGAGAAGAATTCGATTATATGACAGATGTTGCAGGCTCAACTCCTGAGCAATATGCCTTAAAAGTAAGAACGCATCCTGGCGTTCTCCAAATATCGGCAACAAATAAAATGCGTTCAGCGACAACAGTTCAAATTTCTTGGGCAGGAAGATTAGTTGAATCTTATGAGTTTAAGAAAGACATTTCTATGATTGACAATAATTTCAAACACACACAAAAATTTATATCTACTTTGCCCGCATTTAAAGAGTCGAGACCAAACAATGCATTTGTGTGGTATGACATACCTGCGGAACAAATCATCAACTTTTTTGAAGGAATACAATCAGTGGAAAATCTTAAAAAAGCTGAACCTAGAAAATTAATTCAGTTCATTAATACTCAGTTAAGAAATGGTGAATTAACTGATTGGCGAATTGCTCTTATGACTAAACCGAACCCAAAAAATAATTCAACTTTTGAAGTAAATGGTAATGAGGTTCAAATTGGTCAATGGAAAAGAACTGAAGATAATAAGAACTCAAATGAACAGATATATTATTTAAGAAAATCACATATCATAAGTCCATCCGATGAATTTATTGATTTTACTGCTGAAGAGTACGAAAGAGCAATGAACTTGACTAATCGTCACAGAAAAAAAGCAGGTAATGCAATGTATCCGAACGGACAAATAGTTAGAAATGAATTAAGAAACCCTAAAAAGCCACTGTTAATCATTTACCTGCTTGATCCAGAGGAAAGTATAAGTGCCGAAAATGCTTTACCAAAAGGAATTAATCCGTTTGTAGGCTATGCCATAAGTTTTCCAAAAAGTAATTATAACGCACCAGTATCTTATGCTGTTAATGAGGAGTTGCTCGACAGATTTGATACTGTTGAAGAAGATTTTGAAGATTATGGAGATGACGAAGATTGAAAATATTTGGCTTGATTTAGAGGCTGATGCATCTAATCACTCAGGTTTATTGTACAAGCGGTATTCAGCCGAAGTTTTGCCGGATGTTTACATTGCATTGAAATCGCCTGAGAAACTAAGGTGTATTGCAGCTAGTTTGAGTAGTTCTTTAGAATTTAATGCTAAGAGGTGGAATAAATTTAGGGATATTAAAATCCAAAGAATACCAGATCAAAATGATAAGAATAAACAATTTCTTCTGGTAATTTTGCTTAGCAGTCAACACAAGGATGTTTTCTCTACACTTTGCGAAGACCTCATTATGAAGGTTTCAGATGTTAATGAGGAAAATATTCTTGTGCAGGAATTAATCTTAAGGCTTGATAAATGGCATTTGTTATTTGAGAAGCTTGGTAGGCAGGGGCTCTCCGAAGAAGCACAAAGAGGGCTGTATGGAGAATTGTATTTTCTGAAGAAATTCTTAAATAAAACTACAGATGCAGAGTATTGTGTTAACTCATGGCGTGGTATTGAAAAAGCTGTTCAGGACTTTCAATATTCTGACTGGGCTGTTGAAACCAAAACCACGAGTGGTAAAAATCAGCAGAAACTACAGATTGCAAGTGAAAGGCAACTTGACACTTCTTTAGTTCCAAATATTTATCTTCTTCATCTGTCACTTGAAGTCCGTGAAAATCATGGGGAAACACTAAACCATCTAGTGGAAGAGCTATCTGACTTAATAACTCAGAGTCCGGCAGCTTTAAGTATGTTCAAATTAAAATTGCTGGAAGCCGGATATTTCAGTCACCATCACGGTGAATATGAAGAAACAGGCTACTCCATCCGGCAGGAAAATATTTACAAGATAACCGATGATTTTCCCAGAATAACAGAAAAAATGATACCAGCAGGTGTCGGGGATGTAAGATACTCATTAATTATTTCAGCAAATGAATCATGGCTTATTGATGAAAAGCAATTGTTTAATCAAATCATAGATAAAAAGAATGATTGAAAGTAAAGAGTTAAATAAATTCTACAAAGAGATACAAGAGGAGATAAAATCATCGTTGATTTCCGAAGAAGACGGAGCATCACCTGAACAACTTTTCACAGAATATGCTTTGGCTATTTTAGCTGAAAACGGTGAAACCGAGAATTACCGGGTAAGTTATGATGAAAAAATAAGTAAAAGAGGTACCGAACACAAAGTAAATGGTTATGCACTCTATGAGAATTATGAAACTCTTGACTTATTTATAAGCATTTACAATCCCAGTGATGATATACAGACAATTCCCAAACCAGATGTTGATAAAGCCCTTGACCGTTTGAACAAGTTCTTTCGCAATACAATATATAAGGACTACGTCAATGAAATTGAAGAAAGTTCTGAAATTTTTGATCTAGCTCAAACCCTTACAAACGTTAAGGAGGTAAATGAATACCTGACGCGTGTAAATATTTTCCTCATCACCAATGGATCGGTAAAGTCAGAAACCTCTCATTCAGCAAAAGTGGCTGGATACCCGGTATTCTACAGAATTATTGATATCCATTATTTGTATAATCTGTCAGAAAAGTCAGGAATTCCGATAGAAATAAATTTTGCTGAAAACGGTGTAGCAATTCCCTGCATTGAAGATTATAATGATAACGAAGACTATCAATCCTACCTGGCTATTATTCCCGGACATGCTTTGGCTGATATTTATGAACAATACGGGCCAAGGCTACT
>CAZPTG010000098.1:1577-8377 GCA_964589355.1 uncultured Spirochaetaceae bacterium | reverse complement strand
GATAGATATATTATAAAGAAAAATTTGGCAACTAGTAATCTAGTTGCCATTTTTATTATCTAATAGTTGCTAAATAAAACACTTTATTCATATTTATTACATTTTATTGTCAAATATATAGGAAAGTGGTCACTTATTCCACATAGCATAGAAGATTCCCATTTATACGGAGTTCCACTCGAAGTTGAAATTTTTTGAGGTGAATATATATCAAAATCTTTATATTCTACAGAATTTTGATCAAAAAAATAGTTATTTAACAAGAATAAATCAAAATTATACCAAGTATTATTATACATATAAGTACCTTTTTTACTTAAATTTAAACTATTATCCAATTGAGGAGAATACAAAATATCTTTAAACAAATTATATTTTGATGAGCTCAACAACAACGATCCATTATTGCGATAGAAAAATGCATTATCTCTATCTATATTATATAGGGCTGTTTGAAAATTTGCATTTATATTTGGATCTTCATTAAAGTCACCAACACAAATAATATTCATCCCTTCACTATCGTCAATTATTCGTTTTAAAGTTTTTGATAAATTTATTCTTTCTTCCTCTGTTTGCTCAAAACCACCAATTTGACTTTTTCCATGGCATGCTAAAATTCTTATAGTATCACCTAAACATTCATAATCAAGAGACAATACACTCCTTGAATCCTTTACTGAGTGAATTTGAATATTTGTTGCTTTGATTTTCGATATAAATCCAATTGAAATAGCACTATCTTCTTCTTTTATTGAGCCATAATAAATATATCCTCTACGGCCTAGATACATATCAATCATATCTTTTAAAACATTTGAATTCTCAACTTCCTCTAAAATAACAACTTGAGCATCAATATCATCAATAACATCACAAACTTTTCTAATTCGTCTTCTATAAGTTTCTCTATCATATTCACCTAAAGAGAAATCACTAAACTCACTTCCATCAATATTTAAATCCATGAGAGCTTGAACATTCCAATTCATGATCTTAAAATTTTGATTATTAACACTAGGTTCTTCACAAGCTGTAAAAAATATAGAACACAAAAAAAATATAGCAAATAAAAAAGCAACCATAAAAACCTCTTTATATATATAAGAAATTTTTAATTAGTTGCTTTAATTAATTTAATAATTTAATTTTATAAATCAGAACGCTTTTCTACAATTCTACTTATTAAACCATAGTTCTTTGCTTCATCACAAAACATCCAATGATCTCTCTCTGTATCTTTTTTAACTTCTTCAACACTTTTATTTGTAGCATTAGCTATAACTCTATCTAGTTTTTCTCTCAATTTATCAATTTGTTTTGAATAAATTTCAATAGCTGTTGCAACACCTTTCATTCCACTCATTGGTTGATGAATTAAATATGTTGAATTAGGCAAACCTATTCTTCTTTCAGATGGCACAGCTAATAATACAAGAGAAGCTGCTGAAGCTATTAAACCAGCACCAATCATAGTAACTTTTGGAGAAATAAATCTAACCATATCATAAATTGCATACCCAGCATCTACATCTCCACCAGGACTATTTATGAAAATTTTTATTTCCTTTTCACTATCTTCTGCTTCTAAAATAAGTAATTGTGAAATAATTTTTTCAGCACTTTCTTTATTTATTTCACCACTTAGCATTATGCTTCTGGTTTTTAATAAACGATCAGTTATTTGAGGATCTTGAGCTTTTGCTTCTTTTTTTTCTTCACTCATTAATTTATTACTCCTAAATTTAGTATCCTTAATAATATAATAGAAAAATATAATAAAGTAAAATAGATATATACAATAAATTAATTGATTTATTAATCTAATTTATTATGATGTCTAAAATTTCTATTACCTCTACCTCTATTATTACCTCTATTTCTTCTTTGTCTATTAACTAGAACTTCACTTTTTTGAAAACCAACTTCTTGCTCTAGTTGATTATCATCAAACAATTGAACATTTCCACCTTCAATATATAAATGATTTCCTTCTAATAACATCAATGATAACTTATATCTAGCATCTGAATATAATTGTTGAACAGTTGTTCTAGCTATATTCATAGATTTAGAACATTCTACTTGTGTGTATCCTTTATAATCAATAAGTCTAATTGTCTCAAATTCTTCATTACTTAAAATAACCATATTTGATGATTTCTCATTTTCTATATCATTAGCTATTGGAGCAAAATGTTTTAAAGAACTGAGATATCCTATTCTTCTAAATTTTTTACCTCTAGGCATGCTCACCACCTCAACAAAATAATATCACATCTTATGTATAAAATAAAAGAGGAGAAAACTTAACAAGCTCTCTCCTCAACAAAAGAATAATAAATGAATTAATAAATGAGTTAATTACTTATTAGAAATTACCTCTAATTCTCCTACCATTACAAGCAAAGCCTCTTCCTCGACCTCGTCCTCCTCCTCGTCCTCTTCTAAATGCACCACCTATTGGTCCATTAAAAGGTCTTTGAAAATTAGGATCATTGTTAGAATTAGTTGCATCTTGATTATTAACAATGTTATTATTATTACATAGGCCTAAGCCTCTACCTGTCATACTACCTTTGCCCTCTGGGCCTGTTTTATTAAATCCTGGCATATTGTGCCTCCTTATATATATTTTTTATTTTTATCGCTTAAGTATAATAAAAATTAATTATACTTCTTATTTATTCCGGCATATGTCGCTTACAATCTTAAGTTACCACTATATCCGGCATATGTCAAGTATCTTTTTTATTTTTTCTCCCTTTTTATTTTATACATAAGATCCTTTTAAATATTGTTTATAATTTATCTTTAGATTATCATGAGAAAAAAATAAATTAGGAGCATTAAATGAAATGTGGAACAGTTGCAATTATTGGTCGACCATCTAGTGGCAAAAGTACAATGGTTAATACAATTGTAGAAATGCCTGTATCAATTACCGCTAAAACCCCTCAAACTACGAGAAATGCAATAAGAGGAATTTATACTGATCAAAGAGGTCAATTAATATTTACAGACACACCAGGATATCATTTAAATGAGCAAACTTTAAATTTACGTTTACAAGAAATTGCCACTTCACCACTGAATGAAAGTGATATTATTATGTATATAGTTGATTCTACAAGAGCACCAGGAAAAGAAGAATTTGCAATTATTGAATTACTTAAATCTATAAAAAGCCCAATTGTTTGTGTTTTAAATAAAAAAGATATTATTGATGAATCAAAAATCCAAGAAACCAAAGATATAATAAATAAAGAATTACCAAATGCTACTATATTACAATCAAGTGCAAAAAATGATGAAGGTATAGATGAAATATTAATTGAATTATTCAAATTATCACCAGATGGCAATTTAATGTATAGTGAAGATGCTTATACTGATCAACCACTAGAATTTAGAATCAGTGAAATAATTAGAGGTAAAACTATTGCTTTAGCAAATAAAGAATTACCTCATGCTATTTATGTTGATGTTAGTGATATTGAATTCAAAGAAAAAGAAAATTTAATATGGGTTAGAGCCTTTATCATTGTTGAAAAAGATTCTCAAAAAGGAATTATTGTTGGAAAAGGTGGAAATAATATAAAAAAAATTAGAGTATCTTCTTTTAAAGATATTAAAAAGATTTTCCCCGGTAAAAAGCTTCAATTAGATTTAAGAGTAAAAGCTCAACCAAAATGGAGAAAAAACTCTTTTATATTAGATAAAATTTTAAGCTAATAAACAAAGGCTAAGCAAATGCTTAGCCTTTTATATTATTTTTTATATAAAATTAGTTCTTAATTTTTTTTCTAATTTTGGTTTTTCAAGATTTGACAATTTGAATGCTTTTATTATATAAGCCATATTTTTAGCAATTATTCTCATCGTTTGCAAACCTTCTTCATCTTTTTTTACATCTTCTGCACTTGATCCATGAACCATCGACCAATATTGAGAAGATACAATTGGCATTTGAGCTATAGTAAAAAATTTATTTAACTGATCTAGCGTACAAGTTGTTCCAGCTCTTCTAGCACTTGCAATACTAGCAGCAGGCATTAATGCTATCTTTTCTCTATCTAGAACACTCATTAATTGAATCATAAAACTAGATATTATAGGAGTTGCTGCCGCATAATATACAGGGGATCCAATAATTAACCCATCTGAAGTTTCAATTTTCTCTTTAACTTCTTTTACGAAATTTTTATCAATACTTTTTTCAAGTGACCCAATATATATTATTTCACTTTCAATATCATAATTTTCTAATTCATTTGAAATTTCACTTAAAGCTGTATATGTACAACCTTTCTCTCTTAAACTTCCATTAATTAAAATAACTTTCAAAAAAAACTCCTTATTAAACAAACATGCAATAAGCTAAAAGCTTTATTGCAACATATTTTAATATCTTTCTAAAATTGGTAATATTTTAGCCTTTCCACAAGTCAACATAAATTGAGCTAATTTTGGCCCCTTAGGTTTACCTATTAATATAGTATAAACAGCTTTAAAAAATACTGAAGTTTCTAATTCAATATCTGTAGCACAAGCATACATTGCATTTGTAAAAGCTTTATCATTATCATAAGAGTCCATATTCGAAACAACATCTTTTAATGCTTTTACAGCTATTAATTCTTTATCCTCTAATTCAACTTTTTCTGTATTTTCATCAGCTAAAGAAAATCTGAAATCTTCAGGAGAGAATTGTGTTATCCAAGCCCAGGCACATTCACATCTAGCAATTAACCTATCTTTTTGGCTTTCTTTTACATCATTTAAAGAATTAATAACAGAATCAATATCCCCACCATGAATTTGTAATAAATTACATAAATGTCTAAAAGGTATTTGATAAGACGGTTCACTTGGAATACCATTAACTTGACTTAATTCATATACTCTTTTTTGTTTTGCTGTTTTCTTTTCATTAGCTTTTTGTAAACCAAAATAAATTCTTTCACAAGTATCATAATCTTCATATATTTTTAATACATCTAAATCAAAAGAAATTGCAAATTCTGTATTTGGACGTGTACCAACAAACATATATCTACAAACTTCAGGAGTATAAACTTCTAAAACATCATAGAGAGAAACAACCTCACCACTTGATGATGAAATTTTACCACCTCTTCCTTTTATAGAAATAAAATCATACTGAAAAGATACTGGGGCTTGTCCACCAAAAACTTCTACAACTTTTTTACTAGTATCAAAAGACCCACCTTCACTGTGGTGATCTTTACCAGCAGGTTCAAAATCAACACTTTCTTCACTCCATCTCATAGGCCAATCAAGTCGCCATGGTAGTTTTGTGTTTGGAGTATCTCTTAAATCAATTGTTTCTTCTTGATTAGTTGAATCATCTCTATATGTTATTTTATATTCTCCATCCCAATCAAGAATTGTTGTCGTATCTTTATTAGTAAAAGAAGAAAAAACAGAAATAGGCCACCAATCGTTTCCTAATGGATTTGTTCTATATTCATTTAAAATAGCTTTAATTTCTTCTTTTTTTTCTAAAGCTTTTTTAATACCGTTTGCATATTTATTACTTCTATATCTATCAGCTTGATAAAGATATTTTGGATTAACTCCTACTTTAGGAAGAACTTTTTCAACATCAGCTTCATTTCCTCTAGCAAAATTATCAGCTCTCTCTAATGTATCAGGAACTAAAGTAATTGGCATTCTTAAATAGGTTTCAAGAAGTTCTGGTTTTGGCATATTTTTAGGAACTTTTCTAAATACATCATAGTCGTCCCAACTATAAATAAAGCGGACGTTTCTACCTTTATCTCTTAAAGCTCTTGCTACTAATTCAACAGAAATAATTTCTCTAAAATTACCAATATGAACTGTACCTGATGGAGTGATACCACTTGCACAGGTATAACATTCTTTTTCACCCTTCTCTCGGATGATCTTATCGGCGTAAATATCCGCCCAGTGTGTAGATACTATTTTCTTCTTACTCATAGAAACCAATTATATACAAAGAGCATAGAGAGTTCAATATTTATAAAACTATTTATTTAAAAATATAAGCTCTCAAATTGATTTGATTAAGTACATATCAATTTGAGAGCCTTTATAAAAAATTGTTTATTTATTAAAAATCAAGCATCAACACTAAAGAGCCTACACTTGAAGTTCCATTTTCAAAATTATCACCCGCTATTATATAAGCAAATTGATACCCTAAGCTAGCAAAATCAGAAATACATAAAGTTGCTTGTACGCCAGTAGATGCAATTAAGTTATTTTCACTTGTACTTGTATTTACATATTCAAGCATACCGTATCCTGCATCTAAGAAGAAATTAAATCTTGGGAATATTCTTGCAAATTTAATTTCATCTAGTTCAAACACAGAAACTCGTAAATCTAAATTATTTACAAATGTTAATTTGTTATTATAAGAGAAATTACTAAACCCTCTAACTTTTCTTCCTAAAGAAATTTGATTCCTATAATAAGTTGGAACACAATTTCCATCTGTATAATTAGTAACAAACCTATCAACTAAAACTAAAGAAAACAAATTTCTCTCAGTATCATAAGCTTTTTTTAGTTTTATAGTTTTTGCATAATTTATTTCTAAATTTGCACTATAGAAATCTGATTTACCAATGAATTTATTCAATGTTAATGGAGCATAAGCAACTTCTGTCTTTGCTAAAAATCCATCTTGAATGAACATATCATCTAGCATAAAGTTTAGTTCTAAACCACCTGTAAAATATGAGCCTAAATTATTATCACCACTTAAATCAGGATAATAAGTATTATCA
>CAZPTG010000098.1:0-1477 GCA_964589355.1 uncultured Spirochaetaceae bacterium | reverse complement strand
AAAAACCCTTGTTTTATTCCAAATTCCCAATCAGCTCGAATCAAATCAACAGCAAATAAATGAGATGCAGCATTTGAACCATCACTTTTTGAATTCCATAACTTTCTTTTCTCGGTTCCACCACCTAAATAAAATTGAAACTCTGTAGAATTACCTTCAATAAAAGTTACATCCGTTTTTCCAATTCCAATATCCAAATATGTAGGTCCTATTCCAGCTAATTGATCTTCATGCATTCCTAAAGCACCAAATAAAAATTTATAATCACTAGAATAAGTGAAACTAGAAACAAACACCAATAATACACAAAACAAAGATAATTTCTTTTTCATAATATATAATACCTCTTTATTTTTATAATAAAACACAAGTGAAAAAAATACTAGATTTTTTTTACAAGTAACAAATAACCACTAGTTTGTGACAAAATCACAGATAAAAATGATTTATATAAATATGATTAAAATCAAGAATAATAAATAAATAATAATATGGGGAACAAAATGGATACTAATTCTTTTACAATGTATTTATCATTTGTTGTAATTGGTCTACTAATTATCAACAATTTGTATAAACAAATAGCTCTTGCTTTAGCTAAATCTAAAGGAGCAATATATCATCAAATATCTCAAGATGATGCAAAAAATAAGATGGATAATGATAGAAACATTGTTATTTTAGATGTTAGAACGACTAATGAATATAAAACAGGGCACATAAAAAAAGCAAAAAATCTTTCACTTGTCAATGAAATTATAAAAAAATATCCTGACAAAGAAACTAAAATGTATTTATATTGTCAAAGTGGTTCAAGAAGTATAAAAACTGCAAAAAAATTAGTTATCAAAGGATACAAAGAAATTTATGATATTGGTGGACTTTCGTATTGGAATTATGGAACTACTAAAAAATAAATAAAAAATTATAAGCACATCTTAATTATATAGGCTGTGCTTATAAAAAATGTTATTTTTTTTAAAAATCAAAACCAAATAAATCTCGTGCTTTGTTTTTTGGTATTACTCTTTTATTTTGTTTATCAATGTTTTGTATCATCAATTTTGTTTTTTCTTCTACTGTTCTTTTTAAAAATAGATTAAAATCAACACTTCTCAATAAAAAAAACATTAATGGATTTTCATCTAATTTAGCTGCAATTCCATATAATACAGCAGTTGCATGTTTACATAAAACAGCCCTGTCAGGACAATTACAATTTATCATTATTTCTCTTGGAGCCGGAAAAAGTCCTGTTTGTGAATTTAGAAATACATTAGATAATTCTTGTGGAAATTCTCCTTCAATTAAACTTTCAATATTTTCTATTTTATTTTGAACTAATTTTAATATTTCAATCTTTTTAACGCTCGACAATGGTTCAATCTCAATAAGAACTTTATATGGTTTTCTCCGAGAGCCTTGAACAAGAGCACTAATAAAGCCTTCTTCAATTTTTAAATCAATTACTGCACCT
>CAZPTG010000097.1:0-8495 GCA_964589355.1 uncultured Spirochaetaceae bacterium | reverse complement strand
TATTCCTTTTTTGTATATTTATTCATTTTTACTTGTAAAATACTGAAATATTTATTATACTTGCCTCAAAATTATTAAAGGAAGTATATTATATGAAAAAGATTTTAACTCTATTTGTATTAACAATTTTAACTGTATCAACAGTATTTGCAAATGGTACAAAAGAAAGCCAAGAACAATTTATTTTAGGTCTTGATGATTCTTTCCCACCAATGGGTTATAGAAATGCTGATAATGAAATTGTTGGCTACGATATTGATCTTGCAAAAGAAGTTACCTCAAGAATGGGAGTAGAATTAGTACTACAACCAATTGATTGGAGTGCAAAAGAACAAGAATTAGCAACTGGCAATATTGATTGTATTTGGAATGGTTTTACAATTACACCTGATAGAGAAAAAGTTGTATTATTCACAGAACCATATTTAAATAATTCACAAATTTTAGTTGTTAAAGGTGATTCACCTTATAAAAGCGTAGATGATTTAAAAGGTAAAACAGTCGGACTTCAAGGTGGTAGTACAGCAAGTGATGCGCTAAATGATGCTCCTGAATTTAAAGCAAGTTTAGATGATGTTATTGAATTTGGTGAAAATTTAACAGCTCTTATGGATTTAGAAGCTGGTGGTGTAGATGCTGTTGTATTAGACTTATTTGTAGCTAATGATAATATAAAAAGAAGTGGTAAAGACTTTAGAATTCTTGATGGCGAATTAGCTAAAGAAGAATATGGTATTGGATTTAGAAAAAGTGATGTTGAACTAAGAGATGAAGTACAATCAACACTTGAAGAAATGGCTAAAGATGGAACTATTGCTGAAATTTCAACTAAATGGTTTGGTATGGATATTAGTGAAGTTGTAAAAAATTAAAAATAATTGATATAACAATTAAGGGCGTATAAAACCTACGTCCTTAATTTTTGGAGAGAAGTATGACACAATTATTAATACCTATGTTAGAGGGAACTCTTATAAGTTTAAAGATTTTCTTCTTTACACTATTATTTGCACTACCTCTTGGCTTATTAGTTGCTCAAGCTAAAAAAAGTAAATTTTGGATAGTAAGAAAGATTGTTAATATCTATATAATGATAATGAGAGGTACACCTCTAATTTTACAATTAATATTTGTATATTTTGCTCCATTCTATATATTTAATACCTCCCTAGATAGAATGAATGCAGCTATTGTGGCCTATGTTATAAACTATGCTGCATATTTTGCTGAAATATATCGAGGTGGTATACAATCTATTGATAAAGGCCAATATGAAGCTGGTAAAGTATTAGGCTTTACTAAAGCTCATACCTTCTTCCATGTAGTTTTACCTCAAGTTATTAAAGAAATTATCCCAGCTATGGGAAATGAAGTTATAACATTAGTAAAAGATACAGCTCTTGCTCAAACTATTGGTGTTGCAGAAGTATTTAGAGTTGCAAAAACTGCATCCGCTAGAGATTTTAGTACAATGCCATTATTCATAGCAGGTGTGTTCTATTTCATAATGAATGGAGTAGTATCAAAAGTATTTGAAAGAATTGAAAAAAAACTAAGTTATTATGATTAAAGAGGAATATATGGAAGATAAAAAATATATAATTGAAGTAAATCATTTAGAAAAAAGTTACGGTGATACACAAGTTTTAAAAGATATCTCATTCCATGTTAAAGAAGGAGAGGTATTATCAATTATTGGAGCTTCAGGAAGTGGTAAATCTACACTTCTAAGAGCAATTAATCAACTTGAAACAATAGAAGGTGGAGAAGTAATAATTTGTTCAGATACTCTTTGTAATAATGAAAAAATTCAATTAAATAAAGATGAAAAAAGAAAAATACAACTACACAATGGCCTTGTTTTCCAAGATTTTAATTTATTCCCTCACTGGAGCATTTTAAGAAATATAACAGAAGCTTTAATATATGTATTAAACAAAGACAAAGCAGAAGCTAAAGAAATTGCTCTAAGTCTTTTAGATAAAATGGGATTAAAAGATAGATATAATTCTTATCCTTGCCAGTTATCAGGTGGACAAAAACAAAGAGTATCTATTGCAAGAGCTCTTGCATTAAAACCAAATGTTTTATGGTTTGATGAGCCCACCTCTGCTCTAGATCCTGAATTAACAGGAGAGATTCTAAAAGTTATTAAAGATTTAGCAAAAGAAAATATGACTATGGTTGTAGTTAGTCATGAAATGGCTTTTGCTAAAGAAATTAGTGATAGAGTTATTTTTATGGATGATGGAATCATTGCTGAAAAAGGGACTCCAAAAGAAATATTTGAAACCCCTAAAAATCCAAGAACTAAACAGTTCTTAAAAAGATTTTCAACTTAACTTTTTTTCAATATTCTACCTGAATTAGATTTTATAATCTCTTTGTTTTTGTATACTAGATTACCATTAACAAAAACATAATCTATTCCATCAGGTGGAATTTTTGTATCTTTAAGAGAAGATTTATCTTTTAAATTGTCTAAATCGAGTATAACAAGATCAGCAAAATTCCCTTCTTTAATAACGCCCCTATTTTCTATTTTAAATCTTTTAGCGCTTTTGCCACTCATATTATAAATCAAATTAATTAAATCAATACTTTTTCTTTGCTTATAAAATAAATCTAATAAATGAGTTGCTGATTGATAAGACCTTGGATGGGTTGGAATTATTGAGTTTTCATCCCCACTATATATTGCATCAGTCCCAAAACACATAAGAGGATGATTTAAAATCTTATCCATACTCTCAAGACTTTGAGTTATATCAATCATTAAAGCTGTACCACTTTCTTTTTCTAAAATATCAAAAAGAGTATTAAAACAAGAATCATCATCACTTTTTTGCTTTATTTTCTTTGACAACTCTCTAATACTATAATTATTTAACTCACTTTGAGATTCTAAATACATGGTATAAATATTATCAAATCCACACATTTTAACAATCGAATCCCAACCTTCACCAATCAATATTTCATTTTTTATCAAAGCTCGTTCATTTTTATCTGATAAAACTTTTTTCAAATCTTTGTTTGATAATTTTAAATATTTAGGAGGTAATAGAGAGTATAAAGAAGTTGAACCATATTCATAAGGATATTGATCAAACCCAATATCGATATTAGAAGCTTTTGCCTCATCTACTAAATTCAATATTTGATCAACATATTTTTGATTCTCTAGACCAATTGCTTTTAGATGACTTATTTCTAATTGAACATCTGTTTTCTTAGCTAAATTTATAACCTCATTCAACGAATCAATGATATAATCACCTTCACATCTATGATGAGTTGCAAAAATACCATTATGTTTTTTAACAACTTTCAAAAGAGCTAATAATTCTTTTTCATCTGCATATAAACAAGGTGCATAATAAAGACCACTAGAGAAACCTATACAACCTTGTTCTAAAGATTTATCAAGAAGCTTACACATCTCTTTGATTTCATCATTACTAGCAACTCTATTTGCATTAGGTTTTATAACATTAGCTCTTAGAGCTGTATGACTTTGAAGAAATAAAACATTTGTATTTGGTAAATTACTATTAGCTAAATCACAAAATGTACTAAAATCTGTATAATTATAATCAAAAGATCCTAAAACATCCTTTGTTAAATCACAAATAGAATTAACAACATCACTATCATCTAAATCAATTGGAAAGGGCCCTATGCCACAGTTACCTGCAATTTCAGTAGTAATACCTTGTTGAATTTTACTTCTCATATTAGGAGATCGAAGTATTTGCAAATCGGAGTGTCCATGAACATCAATAAAACCTGGTGTGATGTATTTATTCTCACAATTAATTATACTATCACAATCAAATTCAAAAATATTATCATCTTTTATTATTTTTTCTATTTTATCATTTTTTATATAAATAGATCCAACATATTCTTTATTATTATCGCCATCAATAATAGTTGCGTTTTTTAATAAATAAGTTGTATTTTTCACAAATATCAATTTAACCTCATCTCTTTTTCTTTCAAATTACAATTTAGGTTTATCACTTTAACAATATATGGGCAAGTCCTTATAACAAATATTAAAAGGTAGTTATAAATTGATTAAAACATCTAACTCTTTAATTAATGAAGTTTCAAACATATTTATTAATTTTGTATAATTTGATCTTTTTAGTGTTAAAATTAAATTTGCTTTTAATTCATCAATTAAAGAAACTGGAATAATTGCAAGAGGATAACCATGTTCTAATAAAATTGCAGAAAAAACTATTGATGCAAATAAAAACATATGCTTTTCAAATGGTTTTATTCTCAAAAGACCAGCAAACATAAAACTTGCCTTTACTAAGGCATTTAACATTATCCAATCTCTCTCATACTGAAATATAAGAGCTTCCACTTGCTTTAAAATATCATATTCTTTTAAATCAAATGAACTAGGATTAGAAATCATTTCGAATCTATAATTAGGAATATAATAATCATCAATATTTCTAAATATTGATTGATAAATATTTTTCAATCTCTTTTCGCAAATAAAAGGATTAGAGATTTCATCAGATGGTAAAATTGGTCCATATCCTGTTTGTTTATATATATTTATAATTATTGATTTCGAATTCAAGATAAGAGTTTTTATTTCAAAATTAACTTTAATTGTATTAGGATTGTTTAATACTAATAAAATATCACTTGCTTCTATATCTTCTTCATGCAATGCAAAAAGTAAAAAACGATTAACACTATCATCAAAATATTTTTCACTCTCTTTTAAATTAGTAGTAATTGAGTTAAAAATATCTTTCTTTTTTACTAAATCATTAAAATTTAGAGAATCAACTCTTAAATCTATATTTTTTATATGTCTTAAAACTCTCCCATCTGAAGGTTTTTTTGCAGTTGATGGAATGTTCCAAGCCCAAGAAGATTTAACAACACCATCAATTCTATTTTCACTACAAAGAATCCTAACCCTTCTCTCTGTAATTCCCCACTTTTTACTAGCTTCTTTAACACTAATATATTTCATATAATAATCCTTTTAAAAATACCCATATAGGAATTATATTGTATAATATTGGTTTAGACAATTTATATTTTATATAGTTTTATAACATTAATCAGTTTATAATATATTTTATATATTGCATAGTATTAATATTATAGTTTGACCTTTATCCCTTTTTTATAGATAATAAAAAAGGTGTTTTAAACATATCACCTTAAATTAAGGAGCTTTAAGCCATAATGAGTAAATATGATGTAATAATTGTTGGTTCCGGTCCTGCAGGTATGGGTTGTGCTTTTTCTCTTTTAGAACAAAAACCTTCTCTAAAAATCTTAATTCTTGATTCTCACAAATATTCAACAGGTGGAATGAGAAATGATTGTAAAATGAATTTTACATATCCTATTGGCTTTCCACAAGAATATTGGGACAAAGAATGTGCAGATGAATATCTTGAAAAAGTAATTGATTTCTTTAATCCTAATATTTTAGAAAAAACAAATATAAAGAATTATCAAAAACGTGCAACTAGATTAGGTTGTAGTTTATTAGAAATAAAACAAACCCATCTTGGAACAGATGGTGGATTAGAACTTATCAAAGAACTTTTAGTTAAACTTGAAAAATTTGGAGTTGAATTAGCTCTTGGGGAGACAATGTTATCAATTGATAAAGAGAAAAAATCAATTAAAACAGATAAACGCAATCTACATTACAATAAGATTCTAATTGCCCCTGGAAGACATGGATTCCAATTTTTGCAAAATATAATGAAGTCTTTAAATATAAGCTATGTTGATAATATTGTAGATATAGGAATTAGAGTTGAAACTCAAATTGAACAATATCCTATTGTAAAAGATTATTATGATCCAAAATTCTATTTCCCTGAAAAAGTAAGAACTTTTTGTACTAATAGTGGAAAAGCTCATGTAGTTAAAGAAACTTATACAACCAACAATGGTGAAAAATGGTATAGTGTAAACGGACATGCTTATTCTAATAATGGTAGTAACCAAAATGGATTGGTAAATTTTGCTATACTAAAAACAGTTAAATTAACAGCTCCTCTTGCAAGTGGACAGCAATATGCTGAAAATTTAGGAATACAAGCTGCTTTATTAGGAGGAGGTAAACCTCTTATGCAAAGAGTTGGAGATTATAGACTTGGATCTAGATCAAAAGAACATACATTTAATGATGATCCCTTTAACTTTCAACCTTCACTAAAAAATTGTACTCCAAGCGATATATCTCTTGCAATGCCTTCTAAAATATTAAGAGCTATTTGGAAAGCTATGAAGAACCTTGATACTATAGTTCCTGGGGTTTTACACCCTTCTACAATTATGTATTACCCTGAAATAAAATTATATGCTAACAAACCTACTTATAAAGATGAATTTTTTAAAGTGTGTGATGATATATATTTTGCCGGTGATGGTGCTGGAACTTCTAGAGGAATAACAGGAGCCTGGGCAAGTGGTATGAGAGTTGCAATGGGAATGCTTCAATAAAGATTAAAATAAATATAAACTTGGAAAAATGTTTTATTAATAAATTCCAAGTTTATTTTTATTAAATTTTAAAATGATAAATATTTATGAAGCCAATTAACACTTAAAGCTTTCCATTGAGCACAATGCTCATCTAGTTTATAACAATCTGTTGTACACATAGACAAACCATGTTCCCCGTTAGGAAACATATGAAATTCACACTCTACATTTTCTTTAACTAAAGCATTAACATATAATAAAGAGTTATTTATATTAACACTCTCATCATCTTGAGTATGCCAAATAAATGTCGGTGGAACATCTTTTGTAACATGATTTTCTAATGAAAGAAGATTAATTAGCTCTTCTTTATTATTTGTTACTTTAGATTTAGAACCTTCATGAGCATTTTCTTTCATACTTATTACAGGATAGCAAAGAATACTAGCATCTGGTGAATTGTATCCATTATCAATCTTAGTTAATTCTTTTATTTTTTCATTATTATATAATGTTGATAAAGATGCTGCTAGATGAGCTCCTGCAGAAAACCCAATAACAGCAATTTCTGTTGGATTAACATAAAATACACTAGCCTTGTTTCTTATTTGAACTAAAGCATCACTTAATTCTAATAAAGGATTTAAATCTTTTGCATCTTCATTTACAGAATAATCTAAAATAAAAGTATTAAAACCTTTTTCAAAATAATATAAAGCTACTGGATCTTTTTCCCTTGCAGATACCTTTTCATAGCCACCACCTGGAACTACAACCATAGCACATCTTATATTTTTTAATAAACTGTCTTCATTGTAATCATGAATATATCCAGTTAATGAAACACGTTTTGGGCCAACTGACAACTGTACTATTCTCATAAATCTTTTCTCCTTATTAAATTTAAAATAATATAATTAATACTTTTCAAATTATATAATATCAAAAATATTATTATATTTATATAAATTATGCTATCTTTATATAAAAAATATAGTGAACTAAAATTAATAGATTGATTAATTAAAAAGAATTCATTGACAGTAATAGCTGTAAATGGTATTTTTCAAAAGATGTATCCTTTACGGATAAGACTACTCTAGGAGAGGTTTATACATGCCTTCAAATGATAAAAAAGGAACTGATAAAAGTTCAAAAAAGAATGTTAAATTTAACTCAAAAAAGAAAAAGAAAGTAAATGCAGCTTGGATCTTTGGAATGCTAGTTCTATTTTTAATTGCTATTTCTTTTATAGCAGCACCTGCAATTAGTGCAATAGTAGGACAATCTGTAAGCAGTGGATTAACATTTGGTTCTTATGATGGAGAAGATATTGTTTATTCCCAAGATTCTTATTTCTATGATCAATATCAATACTATGGCTCACAATATGATAGTTCTTCTTCTAGCGGAGATATGGCTTTATATAATATTTGGAAAAGCGCTTTCGATAGTACTGTTTATTATACAGCTATTAGCAAAATGGCTGATAAAGTTGGTATTATGACAACAGAAAACACTATTAATAATGCAATAATTAATAGTGGGTACTACAATGATGAAGATGGTAATTTTAGCAAAAAAATCTATGAATCTACTTCAGCTGACCAAAAAGACTCAATAAGATCTTCAATAATAAGAAATCTTCCATACAATACTGTTGTATCTGATGTTAATACTGCACTTACAAGTAGCAATGAAACAGATTATGTATTACAAATGGCTGATAGTACTAGAAGTTTTGATTATGTTGTATTTGATTATACAATGTATCCAAAAGAGTTAGCTGCACAATATGCACTAACTAATCCTCAATTATTCTACAATATTGATTTATCAATAATTAGTGTTGAAACTGAAGAAGATGCAAATAATTTAGTAAATGAATTAAACAATGGATCTTCATTTGATGAAGTTGCAAAAGCAAATAGCCTTGATAGCTATGCTGAAAATGGTGGTAATATTGGTAATGTTCCTTTCTACGCTGTAAAAAACAACATTAAAGA
>CAZPTG010000096.1:0-8525 GCA_964589355.1 uncultured Spirochaetaceae bacterium | reverse complement strand
TATAAGATATGATAAAAATATGCTTATTTTTTGATTTAAATAGCTTTTTTTAATATAATATGCTTAATAAAAAAAGTGTTGACATAAGTAGCATTATGTTGTATATTAAGTATAAAGAGGGAAAAGGATATGAAAAAAAGTATTTTATTAACATTAATTAGTATTATTTCATTAACATCTATTTTTGCAAAATCAGCAAAAGTGCAATTAGTTACAAATGTAGAAGAAACTAATGTGTTATATAATCTATATTATGGTAGTGAAAAAATTGAAGATAATAATACTCCTTATGTAATTTCAGTAGCCCCTCTAACTTCAAATGGTGAAACAGATTCTTTTTCAGTTTATGCTTCTGGTAATAAAAATTCAGATATGATTGTTAATGTTGAAATAAATTCTGAATATTTTAAAACAACTATAAATGGAAATTCTGAATATGTTACAGATATTAAACCTAGTGTAAATACTACTGTTGAAAAAAATATTTTTCCTGCAGGAAATAATACAAATTATTTAGTTAATCAATTTTTTCTAAGTTGGATTGGTGATTCAGATCTTCCTGCTGGTGATTATAAAAGTGATGTGAAAATTGAATATTCAATTCAATAAAGAAAGTGATATATAATAAAGAAAAATTTTAAAGCTTCAAAGTTATAGTCGATATTGTATTATAAATTTCAAAGATGAATTTATTTAAAAAGATATAAGTTATTAAATAAAAAATTAAGTATAAAAAAACCTAATCAATGATAAATTTGATTAGGTTTGTTATTGAGTGATGAAAAGAGGAAAATTAATAAAAAAAATAATTGTATAAGAAGTTATGAATATAATTATAAAAAATCAGCATAGAAGTAATTTGTTGTTAAATCTACACTTAATACAAATTTTGTATTATAAAAAATAATTTTTTTATTTTGTTATTTACCTCATTTTCTATTAATAGGTTAGATACTTTTTTATGATAAGTCAAGGATAATTTGGGTTTAAATAATAATAAAAAATGATCCAATTGATTCAATTGGATCACTGCAGGCTTATCTATTCATACTGATAAAAATGTAATCAATTCAAAGTGAATTAAATTAGCTATCTTAAGATAAATAGGGGAATTCATCAATAAAACGATATATTATAAAGAAAAACATCTCACTTTGTAATAAGTAGGATTTCAAAGCCTGCTTAATACTAATTATTATATGTTATAAGTTTGTATAAGTCAAGGAAAATATACCCTATAAAGTTTTGAGTAAAAATATTTTTATTTAAATAATTGTATATATAATAAAGAATTAAATTAAATTATATTAATAAAAAAAAGGATGTTTTAAATCATAAAAACTTCTAAATAGTATCCATTATTTACATTATCTATAGCGCCTTCTTCGTTTTTTATTAAAAAATATGCTAATTTGTTAGACAAAATAATTTCTTTTTCATTAGTATAATCAACTTTTATTTGAACTGTATTTGGAACAATCCCTTTTAAGTGTATTCTTTTTCCTGTACTGTTTATGCTTGATATAAAAATAAATGATATAGTAAAAAATAATATTAGTTTCTTTTTCATGCATGAATCTCCATTCATAGTTAGACTATTATTTAAATATGTTTGTGTATATGTCAATAAAAAAGTAATTTTTATCAAAAAATATTTTATTTATTGAAAAAAAATACACTTTTATATAAAAAGTGTATAAAAAAATTATAAATTATTGTTTTGTTTGTTTCGGCATCTATTATGATTTTTATGACAAGGTGTAAATAATTCAATATCACCACCTTCAATTAAAATATCTTTTCCCTCTACAAGAGCAGTTGATACTTTTTTTCTAGCTACGGCATAAATAGCTTGTGTAGTTGTCCTAGCTACGTTTAATTGTTTAGCAGCCTCTTCTTGCATTAAATTTTCATAATCGATTAAACGTAAAGTTTCATATTCATCAACTGTCATAATAATAGCTGAATTGTTTCTTTTACCTTTTGGGCCAAATCTATTAAATTCTGGCATACCTCCAGATATTCTTCTGCATTTTTTTGGTCTCGGCATATTTTTCTCCATTTAGATTATATGACTAATTTATTATATTTGTAAAAAAAATGCAATTGGAGTATGGGGCCCCCAATTGCAAAGTAGTTTAGTGAGAACTACATGTATGACCATCTCCTTGTGATTCACATGAATCATCATGAGAGTGATTTTTACCTCCGCTGTGTTGTCCTCCAGAACATGATACATTGGGATTATAATTTAATGAATTATTAATAAAATCATTAATTGCATCATCTGCTTTTCCCTTAGCACCAGGTAAGAGTTCTATACCAGCTTGAGCGAGAGCAGTTTTTGCTCCTCCACCTAAACCTCCACATATAAGTGTGTTAACATTATTTAATGTTAATAGGTTAACAAGTGTTCCATGAGCAAAACCTTGAGTAGATTTTATTTCTTCGTTTGTGATTTTACTATCTTCAATAGTATAAATTTTGAAAGCTTGAGCTTGTCCAAAATGTTGTTCGATTAATCCATTATTATAAGTAACTGCAATTTTCAATGATTAACTCCTTATTATTCTTTGTATAATACTATATTAAATATATTGTAGGCATATGTCAATAACTTTATTGCTTGACTTTAATTTATCTTTAAATAAAGATAATGAATTGTATATTAATATAATATAATTTAGTATAAATCACATTTTTTTAATTTTAATGGAGATAACAATGGAAAAAAAAGCTTATGATTTTATGGGTGTTGAGAAAATTACTCCATTATTATTTAAATTATCTATTCCAGCTATGATTGGAATGATAAGTAATGCTTTATATAATGTTATAGATGCAGTTTTTGTTGGACATGGTGCTGGTCCTCTTGCTATTGGAGGTCTTACAATTGCATTCCCTTTTCAATTGATTATTAGTGCTTTTGCTCTAATGTATGGGGTTGGAGTAGCTTCAATTATTTCAAGGAAACTTGGAGAAGGTAAGGCTGAGGAAGCTTCAAAAGCTGCTTCAATTGCTTTTGTTTTAACAATTTCAACTTCTTTAATTATATTGATTATTGGACAACTTTTTTTGAAAAAAATATTACTTTTATTAGGTGCAACTGAAGATATTCTACCTTATTCTATTAAATATATGAGAATAATTTTATTAGGAGCTCCTTTTTTATCTTTTTCTATGTGTGCAAATAATGTCTTACGTAGTGAAGGTGCTGCAAAAATTGCAATGATTGTTATGATTATTGGAACTTTATTGAATATAGTCTTAGATCCTATATTTATATTTGTTTTTAATTTGGGAATAACAGGAGCAGCCTATGCAACGATTGTTTCTCAATTTACAGGTTTTTTATATGGATTTATATATTTTATTAGAGGTAAATCTAATTTAAATTTTAAACTAGTATACTTTAGATTAAAAATTGAATATATCAAAGAAATTGTATTGTTAGGTTTATCTACTTTTATAAGACAAATAGGTACTTCAATAATGGCTTTAGCTGTAAATAATATGGTTAAAATATATGGTGGGGATTTGGCTATAGCTGCTTTTGGTATGATAAATAGGTTATTAACTATGGTTTTAATGCCAATCTTTGGTATGAATCAAGGTTTACAACCAATAATAGGATATAACTATGGGGCAAAAAAAATTCATAGAGTTAAAGAAGTTTTAAAAGTTGCCATTATAATAACAACTTTAATTGGATTTTGTTTTTCTTTATTTGCCTTATTATTTACAAGACAATTGTTGAGTATTTTCACAACTGAACCTGATTTATTGAATATTGCCGAGATGGCATTAAGAATTATTATTTCTTCAATGTTTTTATTAGGATTACAAACTTGTGGTACTACATATTTTCAAGCCTTAGGTAATAGTGTTGCATCAATTTTGTTAGGAATGAGTAGACAATTTATATTATTGATTCCTTTAGTTTTGTTATTGCCCTCTTTTTTAGGATTAATGGGTGTTTGGTTAGCTTTTCCTTTAGCAGATATTCTAGCTTCAATAATAACTTTAATTTGGTTAATTAATAATATAAAAAAATTAAAAATAATTGAAAATTAAGATCTTGGATTTGATGTTGTTTTTCTATCCTTAAGTCTACTTTTGTAATCAATTCTAGTTACTTGTAGATTATATTCATTATTTTTTTGATCTGTAATTTTACTTGCGATTAAATTCATTGCTTTTTCTCCACGTTGAAAAATTGAATGTTCTATTGTTGTTAAGTTTAATGAGCTAAATTTTGATGGGAAAATATTATCAAAACCACAAACGCTATAATCTTCAGGAATTTTATAATTATTGTCTTTTATAGAATTAATTATACCATAAGCAACCATATCATTAATTCCTACAATTGCTGTGATGTCTTTATATTTTTCTATACATATTTTTGCAAGCTTATATCCTGTATTAAACTCAATATCAGCTGTTGAAATTTCCTCTTGAGGTAAAATATCTTGGCTAAGAACTAAAGGAGGGTTTAAATTGTTAAGATTAAATACATGCTTTATTCCATCTAATCGTCTAGTTCTAGCACTATGATATTCATTTAAACTTGTTGATATGTAGGCGATTTTTTTATGTCCTAATTCAATTAAGTGGTTACCAATTATTTTACCTGCTTCAAAATTATTAATATTTACAGTGTCAAAATCGAAAGTAGTATCTTCATCTCCAACAGCAACAAGAGGAATTTGTTTGCTAAGTTTTTTTACTGAATCAATGTTTTCAGGAATCATTGAAAATATAATACCTGATATAGGCATTGTTGAAAGGTATGATAAACTATCTTTCTCAATGGACAAATCCCAATATGTTGTTTTTATTAATGTCCTTATTCCTAATTCAATTGCTTTTTGTTCCATTCCTTGAATAAGTGTAGAATAATAGGGATTATAAACAGATGGGCAAAATATTATAATTGTTTTGCCTACTAAAGATTTGTGTTTATTATTTGTATAATTTAATTCTTTAGCGGTTTTTTTGACTAAATCGATAGTCTCAATTGAAAATCTATTTAATTTTTTTCCACTTAGAATCATTGAAATACTAGCTGATGAAAGATTTGTTTTTTTTGCAATATCCGATAGAGTTGTCTTTTGTTTTTTCATTTATAATACCTTTTTATTTTAAAAATAATAATGTATATATTACATAATCTCAATAAAAAAAATAATCAAAAGGTTTAACAAAGGTTTATATGTTATTCTCTAGATTTTTGAGGAACAATATAAAGGTTAGATAAATCATAGCCTTGTTCAATAGCAATTTTTTTCATCTTGTTGAATAATTCATCACTAATTTTTGGCTTTCTAGAAAGAAACCATATTAATGATCTATTATTGTTTCCAACTAATGCCCATTCATAATTTTCATTATCTAAAGCGAAAACTAGATAATCTGCACTAAATAAAGAGAAAAATTTAACTTTTAACGCTCCTGGTTTATTATCGTTATCTCTCCAAGCGACAGCTTTTATCGAGGTATATTTTCCATCAAGGCTTTTTTTAAAACCACTATTTATTACTCTAATTCTTCCATCATCTAATAAAGAATATTCTGCAGTTGCTCCAACAATATTTTTTTCAAAACCACTTTGAAATCTAGCAATTTCGTACCACCGACCAAGATATCTATTTAGATCTAGTTCTTTTACTGTTTCTAAAGGGTCTTTTTTAAATTTAGTTGTTGTGCAACTAGTGATAATAATTAAACTAAATAAAATAATTGAAATAAAAATATATTTTTTCATATCTTTTCCTTTATTAAAGTATTGCATAGTTAATTTATATGTCAATAATCACAAATTTAAATGTATGGTGAATTTTATATAAATATTTAACAAAATTTTAAACAAAAAAATTCAAATAATTTGAATAAAACTGTTTAAAATTAAAACTTGACAACTCAAGAAATCGATTTTAGTATATTAAAAGTCTAAAGTTTAATGAAATTTTAAATATATTATATTAAGTTTGTTTAAAATTTTGTTTAAAAAAAATATTTTTTTTACAAAAAGGAGAAAAAAATGAAAAAAAGGATTTTATCTATTTTAGTGGTGTTATTAATGGTGACTCCAATTTTTGCTAATGGACAAAAAGAAGCAACTAGTGACGAAGATTATAAACTAGTATTAAAGATGAGCCATGTTTTTGCGCCAAATGAACAATTAACAAAATCATTAACAATTGTTGTTGATAACATTAAAGAAAGAACTGACGGAGCTATTGAAATTCAACAATATCCTCAAGGGCAATTAGCAACATACAAAGATGGTGTTGAACAAGTAGCTTTAGGTGCAAAATTTATATCTGTTGAAGATCCTTCTTATTTAGGAGATTACGTAGCAGATTTTAATGCTTTAGTTGGTCCAATGTTATATTCTAACTTTGATGAATATGAATATTTAATTAATACAGATTTAGTAAAATCTAGAGTTGAAGAACTTGAAGAAAATCATAGAATTAAAGTATTAGCATTAGATTATATTTTTGGTTTTAGATCATTAATGACTAATGAAGTAATTGAAACTCCAGAAGATTTACAAGGAATGAAATTAAGAACACCAGGATCTCAGTTATTTATTGATACAATTAATGCAATGGGTGCAACAGCTACACCAATTCCATTTGGTGAAACAATTAGTGCAGTTCAACAAGGTGTTGTAGATGGACTTGAAGGTACAATGGATGCTTATGGAACTAATGGTAGTTCAGAAGTTGCTAAAAAAATGGCTTTAACTAATCACTTCTTAGGTACATGTGGTGTATATATTAATGCTGATTTATTTAATAGTATTCCTGAAAAATATCAAGTAATTATTGAAGAAGAATTTGCAAAAGGTGCACAACAAATGATTTCAGAAATTTCAAAGAATTATGAATCATCAAAAACTGCATTAGAAGAACAAGGAATTGAATTCAATGAAGTTGATCATGATGCTTTTGTTGAAGCTGTAGCTCCTGTTTATGAAAATATGGAAGGTGTAACTCCTGGAATTTTAGATAAATTCAAAGCTGAATTAGCTAAAATGCCAAAATAATGATATTATAAATTAGGCTGTAAGGTTTATTACAGCCTAATTTGTTTTTGGAGATAATTCATGAAGAAATCTTTTTTTAAAATAATTACTAATTTTGAGGAAATAAGTTCAGGTTTGTTTTTAATTGTAACTACTGCTCTTGTTTTACTTAATGTCTTTTTGAGATATTTTTTAAATATGGGAATTGTTTGGTCAGAGGAAGTAGCTACTGGTTGTTTTGTTTGGAGTGTTTTTTTAGGATCAGCTGCTTGTTATAAGCGAGGAATGCATGTAGGCGTTGATATGCTCATAAAAAAATTCTCAAAACCAATTCAAAATAAAATAAATTTATTTATCTATTTTATATTATTAATTATTAACTCATCACTAAGCGTTATTTCTTTTCAATATATAAAAGTATCAGCAAGAAAACCTACACCTGTTTTAGGTATATCATCTGCTTTTATCAGTTCCTCGATTTTGATTAGTTTTGTTTTAATAACTTTTTATACAATTATATTTATAGTACGAGATATTAAAGCTATAAAAAATGATGATAAAGAGAAAGGGGAAATTGTATGTTAGCTTTAATACCAGTCATTTTAGTATTTATTTTATATTTTTCTAGCATTCCAATATCCTTTGCTTTATTTGGTTCTACATTATTTTATTTTGGGTTAATTGATAATACTTCTCCAGTAGCATTGTTATTACAAAAATTTGTTACAAGTACTCAATCTTTTCCATTATTAGCTATTCCATTTTTTGTTATGGCTGGATCTATAATGAATTACAGTGGTATTAGTAAAAAATTAATGCAATTTGCTGATGTTTTAACTGGGCATTTACCCGGTGGATTAGCACAAGCTAATGTATTGTTAAGTATGTTAATGGGTGGAGTATCAGGCTCTGCAAATGCCGATGCTGCTATGGAAAGTAAAATGTTAGTTCCTGAAATGGAGAAAAGGGGTTATGATAAATCTTTTTCCACAGCAATTACTGCAGCATCTTCTGCAGTTACTCCGGTAATACCTCCTGGGATTAATTTAATTATATATGCATTAATAGCTAGTTGTTCAGTAGGCCGTATGTTTGCTGCTGGTTATTTACCTGGGTTATTAATGACATTAGCTTTGATGTTCACTGTTCATGTAATTTCAAGAAAACGAAAATATAAAGCAGTTAGAGAAAAAAGAGCTTCATCAAAAGAGATTTTAGTTCAAGCTCTTGATTCCATTTGGGCTCTTCTATTTCCTTTTGGTATAATTATGGGATTGCGTATAGGTCTTTTTACTCCATCAGAGGCTGGAGCAGTTGCTGTATTGTATTGTATTATTATAGGAAAATTTGTTTATAAAGAATTAAAAAAAGAATATTTTATACCAATTATGAAAGAAACTATTTATGGAACTAGTTCTGTTGTTTTGATAATTGTTGCAGCTAATGTTTTTGGATATTATTTGAACTGGGAATGAATTCCTCAAATGAT